>JBAXTC010001125.1:0-1975 GCA_037130375.1 Verrucomicrobiota bacterium
TGGAGCGCGGGGCGTGCCGCATTGGCCTGCAGCGTGTTCCTGGTGGTCGAGACAGCCTTCTTCGCCGCGAATTTGCTGAAAGTCCTCAACGGCGGCTGGTTTCCGCTCGTCATGGGCCTCGCGATCTTCCTCATCATGGCTACCTGGAAAAATGGCCGCGAGCTGGTGTGGAACAAGCTCCGCCCGGCTTCCATGCCGCTAGAGCTTTTCCTGGAGGACATCGAACGAAACCGGAAGGTGCCGCGCGTGCCAGGGACCGCCTTGTTCATGACGGCCAATCCCGAAGGCACGCCGATCGCACTGCTCCATAACCTCAAACACAACAAAGTCATCCACGAGCGCAATCTCATTCTCACCATCCTCACCGACGAAGTCCCCCAGGTGGATGCCGCCAAACGGTTGGAGGTCCAAAAGCTTGCCGCCGGATTTCATCGCATCATCGCCCACTACGGCTTCATGGAGGAACCCAACGTGCCCGAGTTATTGGCCGCCGTGCCCTTGGTGGGCGAACCGTTAAACCTCCACCGATCCACCTTCTTCCTCAGCCGTGAAACGATCGTGCCCACCGGAACCAGTTCCATGACGCGCTGGCGAAAATGGCTCTTCGCCGTCATGTCCCGCAACGCCCAATCCGCCAGCTCCTTCTATCGCATCCCCGCCAACCGCGTCGTCGAACTGGGTATGCAGGTGGAAATCTATTCCGACGCTCTCAAACAGCCTGCGGCATGCCGCGACCAGGTTCCCCTGCTTGGGTTCAGCGTCTCCCGCCTGATTCCTCGGATTAAACGGCTGCGCGAGAAGATGAACCCTCGCGCAGCCAGCCCCCCGCCCCTCTCGTACGTGTGCATTTCACGAATCGAGTTTCGAGGGCCTCAACAAGTTGGCATTGGCAGCGTTCCGAGCAAGTACGCCAGTCAGAAACGCCCCCATCGTCCCGCCCACGGCATGAACCACGAATGTGTCGAGCGCATCGTCGTACTTGAACCATCTCTTAACCTTGTAGCGGAAGAAAAAAAGAACCAGACCCGCCGCAATTCCAATGAGCATCACCCCGCCGGCCGTCTCGAACCCGCAAGCGAGGGTAATTCGCACAAGCCTTTAGCACCCAGGATGCCAACCGCCAACCCCGGCGGGCGCGACCCACTCAAATCCTTGATTCCATTGGAGATTCTGATTGCGAGGGAAGCCGGGGCGCGACCCAAGCTGCGCCGATTTGCCCAGCAAAGGAATTTTTCGCCAGCGGCATGATCCGTTTCTGAACCAAACAGTGCTGTCCATGTTTTGAAGCCCTCCATCTGGTCTTCTTCATCTTCTTCGTGTCCAACGGGGGTGGCACTCTCTCCGCCGCTGGCGATCCTCCGCTATTTCTGGCTGCCTTCGCCGTTGACAATGGCCGCTATTCCAGTAACATTGAGCGCTCTGAATTATTGAATTGCCATTGATTTATGCCGAACACCAAGTCAGCCGAACGCCGTATGCGGAACAGTGCCCGCAAACAAGCGCACAATCGCAGCATCAAGTCGCGTCTCCATACCCTCGAGCGTAGCTATCTCCAGCTGGTCGGTGAGGGTAAGAAAGATGACGCCTCCAAGTCATTGCGCACGCTCAGCTCCGCTTTTGACAAAGCTGCCAAGACGGGCACGGTGCATCGCGCCACTGCAGATCGCAAGAAATCCCGCCTGGCCTTGCGCCTGGCCCGGGCCAAGTAGGCCCACAAGTAATCTTGACTTCAGTTCAACTGAATTGAACTGACAACAAATTGCTTTTGACGCTACGCGCGTCAGGGAGGATCGATTTTTTGACGGAAACTGGCTTGACATCGTGCGGGGAATGCCCGATTCTGGGCACGTTAATTGACCATTAGTCGTTCAAAATGAACGGCTTGGTTCTGCGCATATGGCGGAATTGGCAGACGCGCTACTTTGAGGTGGTAGTGGAGTAATCCGTGCAGGTTCAAGTCCTGCTATGCGCACCA
>JBAXTC010001126.1:0-1966 GCA_037130375.1 Verrucomicrobiota bacterium
AATCCCACCAAGGTGGACGGCTGCCGCACCGCCGGCATCTTCCTCTATCGTGGCGACCATTGCGTGATCAGCAACTGCTTCGTGCGCGACTACAATGGCGACGGCATCAGTTTCCAGCAATCGAACGACGTCCAGGTGGATGGCTGCGTCGTTGAGCGTTGCGCCGGCTTCGGCCTGCATCCCGGCAGTGGTTCGCAGCGGCCTTCGGTGAAGAACTGTCGTGCCATCGAGAACGGCGAGGACGGTTTCTTCTTCTGCTGGCGCGTGCGCGGTGGCGTGGCCGAGAGCAACTGGCTGGAGAACAACGGCGGTTACGGCATGTCCATCGGCCACAAGGATAGCGACAACTTTGTCCGCAAGAACACGATCATCGGCAACAAACTGGGCGGTGTTTACTGGCGCGCGGAAACCGAGCCGATGGCCGCGCATCGCGTCATCTTCGAGAACAATACCGTCCGCGACAACGAGGGCTGGGGCTTGTTCGTGGATGGTGCAACGCACGGCACAATCATCCGCAGCAACATCGTCGAAGACACCGGCAGCGGGCAGCAGAACACTGGCATCCGCATCGGCAAGCAGGCGGGTGAAGTTGTGCTTGAGGGCAACAGCATCAAGGCCGCAAGTCAATTGGTCGATGAACGTCAGAAACGATGAGAACGATTCCCTTACTCAGTTTGTGTTCCTTGCTATTGCTAGTGTCCGTTGCCGCCCGTGCAGCGGAGACAGCTCCAGGGCCTGCTCAGAAACCTGAACGGAGTGACGTTCAACTCCAGGGCGCGCCCACGCGTTACATGGTGGACATCGAGCGTTACCGCTTCGGCGTCACGCCGTCGGTGACCAATTCTGCGTTTTACCCGATTCCGCAAGACCGCATCACGCGAGCGGACTACATGCGGGTCATCGATGCGTCGAATCCGGCGGAGCTTGCCAAGCATCCGAACCAGGGATTGTACGCCCCCGGTAACTTTCTGCCGGTGCTGGCAAAGTACGCGCAGACCGGGAAGGCCGCATGGGGCAAACCAATCGTCGCGATGCTCAAAGAATTCCATACGGCGATGCAGCGGGAAGTGGCGACAAACAAATGGATATCGGAGTTCGAGTTCGCCGCCGCCTACGTCCCAATGTACCGCAAATATCTGCTCTCCGGGGGACTTCTGAAACCGAACGATGCTTGGTTTCGTGACATCTGGCTCTACTACTGCCGCAACTTGCATGTGTGGAATTCCGAGCCAACTGAGTGGCGTGGCGGCTGTCACCGATCCATGCCCGAGGCGATTTCCAAGGGCTTCGCGGCAAAGTGGTACCCGGACATTTCCGAAGCGGCCCACTGGAAACGTTACAGTGAACTGGTCCTCGCCGACTTCTGGAAATACAAAGACCTTCCGCAGAACGACACCGGTTATATGCTCGCTGCACTCACGTCCATTGTTTGCCACGGCGACCAGTGGACCGACGATGACCGCCTGTACACGGATCCGGGCATGACGCGACTCTGGGAACGGCTGCTTGTGGAGGTCACGCCCGATGGCGCCATCAACCCCTACGGACCGAACGGCGGCTGGAACAGTGGCGCGTTCGTGACCCTTTACACGCTGGAACGGATTGCCGCCAAGACGCGCGACGGTCGCTACCGTTTCGCCGCCCACAAGCTTTTCAACTACCAGCGTTACCAGATACCTGCCGAAAACGCGAACGGTTACGGCCTTTCACCACGCCTGGCGGCGTTGGCCTGGTTGTTCGCTGATGACACCGTGACGCCAGTAGAACCATTCGCCGGTTCGATGTGGAACACTCGCCTCGAGGCAGCCCGCCGGCCGCACACGGACAAGAAACTTACCGAGCGGCTGTTGGGCAACGCCGACCCTGACGCGAGTCTCGGGCACGTCTGCTGCGGTTGGTTCATGAACGACAAGGAATGGCCCAACAAGCTCGTGCTCCGCAGCGGCTGGAATCCCGGTGACTTCTT
>JBAXTC010001127.1:0-1965 GCA_037130375.1 Verrucomicrobiota bacterium
AGGGGCAGATGATCGTGGAAACAGCCCGGCGATATGGCAGGGTCTATCAGACCGGCGCCCAGCGGCTCAGCGAGCCGAATCATGTGTTCGCCATCGAAATGGCCCGCTCCGGTCGGCTGGGCCGGATTCATACCGCTTACGCTGACATTCGCTGGCGGGATGGGCAACGCAAGGACTGGCTGCCGGCGGAGCCGGAACCGCCCAAGGACGAGCTGGACTGGGATGTCTGGCTCGGCGCGTGTCCCTGGCGTCCTTACAACGCCGGCTATGTGAACGGAGGAGGGTGGTATCACTATTATGACTTCGCCACCGATGTCGCGATGTGGGGTGCGCACACCGTGGCGCAGGCCCTCGCAGGGCTCGACATGACGAACGTGTCCTTCATCGAGTTCGATTACGAGAAGCCGGATGCGACGATGGTGACCCGCCTGTCCAACGGGGTCAAACTGGTCCTCTACAGGGCTACCGGATCGGTTTGGGAACCGTGCAAGCTCTGGCATGGCGCCTGTGGCGAGCGTTTCGACGGGCCCGAAGGTTGGGTGGCAGCCGCTGACGGTTACTCGGAACCCGATGTTTCATCCCCGGCACTGTTGCGCCAATACAGGAAAGTGCTGTCGGACTACACAGCCAGGACACAGCGGCCGCTCAACCATGCGCGCGATTTCTTCGACTGCATCCGGTCGCGCCGGCTCACGGTGGCGAACCCGGACGTGATGTGCCGGTCCATGAATATCTGCCTGGCCGCCGACATCTGCGAGCAGCTAAAACGAAGCCTCAAGTTCGACCTGCACAAAGCTGAGTTTGTCGGCGACCCCGAGGCCAACCGCATGAGGTCCCGCGCGATGCGAGCCCCATTTACGGGCTGATTTATCCGACCAGGATAATCCATTGGCGGGTGTGCCGACCGGCAACCCGACCGGCATCGGCCACAAACCGGGAATTGCTCGGGATCCATTCGCATCCCAATACCACCATTGGGGTATTGCGACCCCTTAGTATTCCGGCGAGAGTTACCGCGACACACATGAAAGCGAACCGCGGGTTCACCTTGATTGAATTGCTGGTGGTCATCGCCATTATTGCCATCCTGGCGGCGCTGCTCCTGCCGGCGCTCTCGAAAGCCAAGGCGAAGGCGACAGCGACGCAATGCGCCAGCAACCTGCGCCAGGTTGGGCTCGCGTTCATTTACTACGCGGACGACAACCGGGAGTATCTGCCGGCCCTTTCCAACAGCACCTGGCCGCTTGGCCCAACCCTGCCCGCAGGCCAGCCGCTCAAGTGGTGGTTCCAGATTCTCTCAGAAAGCAAATACATCCCTGGCGTCGGCGTCTCCAATCACGTTTGGCGCTGCCCGGCCGTAAAGGCTGCCGATATCGAGGATGCGGTGACAAAATACTTCGGCGTGCCCTGGGAAGGCTACGGGCCGGTGGAAGGAACCATCATACGCTACGCGATTGACCCGGCCAACGGCTCATCGCCGCTGGGCAGCCGGCGCATGACCGAGATCAAACGCCCCAGCCTGCTCTGGCTCATGGGCGACACCGGCGTGCCTAAAACCCCCGGCTGGCCGGATCAATTCCCGACTTGCGGCTACTATACCGAGATTACCACCAAGGCCCCGAATCCAAACACAGGCTGGGTAGGACTCTCAAAGCAGCCCGCCTGCCGGCACGATTTGAAGGCTATCCTCTCCTTCTGCGACGGCCACGTCGAGAAGTGGAATTACAAGGATCTGCGCAATAACAAGAGCGACATCTTTGCTGAGAATTCGCTGTAGCCGAATGATGGCCAACAAAGTCGAAACGCCGCCGCCCCTGCCAATCCCCGCATTTGCCGGCTGCAGGCAATACCACCCTTGGGGTATAGGTGCAGCGTAATCTGTGGTGCTATGCTTTCCGGAATGATCTCTCCGGCGACAACCTCGAATGTGGCGCCCGCCAGTCCCGATGGGTGGCCACATCTGCG
>JBAXTC010001128.1:0-1961 GCA_037130375.1 Verrucomicrobiota bacterium
GGGAACTGAACTTGCGGTTGCTAGCGGCCCTTTTTCTCAAAAACCTGAGGTCTGGTCTTTTGGTGTGCGCGTGGTCAAGCCCGTCGCAAGCGGGTGCGCGTCTTTTCGTCGGTGGTATCGGTGGTATCGGTGGTGGACAAATCTGATGCCATTGGGCACCATTGCCCCAATGCGCAAGTGGCACCCAACTAAATAAGAGCTGCCGAAAACGACCCTATGAATGCATCACCAACCAAACTCGTCATGTCACCATCCACTCGTGGCCGCAATTGTTTCGGCAAAGGGTTCGCAAGCGTTAAGCCGGTCCAATTTCCCCTGGCGCTGCTGGTAGCGGTGCTTTTGCCATGCTTTTCCCGGGCGCAGAGAAGTGAGCGGTGGGATGTGATCGCTGCGGGGGCCAAACCGGACGGCGCGGCCGATTGCACCGCCATTTTTCAAAAGCTGCTCGATGAAGCCGGCGCAGCCGGCGGGGGCATTGTAGAAGTGCCGGCGGGCCGCTTTCGCATCAGCACCGGACTTTCCATTCCGGCCAACGTCACTCTCCAGGGAATCTACCGTGTGCCCCCGGCAGCCGGCGGAGCGGGGGTGTTGACCAATCTCACAGGCTCGGTGCTCTTCGCCTACGCTGGTCGCGGTGACACCAACGCGCCGCCGTTCATCAAACTGGCCGGCCACAACGCGGCCATCGCCGGATTGGTTATCGCCTATCCAGAGTGGCGACAAACCGACGTGCCGCCTGTGCCTTATCCGCCCTGCATCGCATCGCAGGACACCGAGAACGTGGGGATCAGCGACTGCCTGCTGCTGAACCCCTATGAGGGCATCAAACTGGTGCGCGCCCACCGTCATATTGTCCGCAACGTCACAGGCTACCCAATCAAACGCGGGATCTTCGTGGATGAGTGCTACGACATCGGCCACATCGAGAACGTCCACTTCTGGCCATTCGGCGTGAACTACCAGCCGGATAATCCGTTCTGCAAATGGGTGAACACCCAAGGCGTCGCTTTTGAACTGGCACGCGCCGATTGGCATTATGTTTTCAACACCTTTTGTTTTGGCTACGGCATCGGCTACAAGTTTTCACAATCCAAGAGCGGGAGCGCTAACGGCAATTTCCTCGGCCTGGGCGCCGACTCCTGCCAGCGTGCCGTCGTGGTGGAACAGGCCCAGCCGCCCGGTTTGTTGATCTCCAATGGCGAATTCGTCGGGCGCTGGGGCAGCACCAACGCCGTCTGCCTCGAAGTCGCTCCCGGCGCTGAGGGCAAAGTCAGCCTGGTCAATTGTTCGTTCTGGGGACCCATTGAGCGCTGTGTCTGGATGCGGAGCGCGACGGGCCAGTTCACTGCCAGCGCCTGCCATTTTGTGAACTGGGATCATCGCGGCATCGGCGCTCCGGCGATTCAACTCGATGCCGGCCGTGCCATCATCCAAGCCTGCACTTTCGCCGAAGATCATTTGCACGTGCAAGTCGCCACCAATGTCCTCTCCGCGATCCTCACCGCCAATCAGGCGGTGGGAGGCTTTCAGGTGGAAAATCACGCCGGTAACCGCGCCCAAATCGCGCTCAACGAGACGGGCGTAATCGAGTGGACCAAGGTGGCGCTGGCCAATTACCGGGTTCAGGTTGGCAGCCAGGGCGACGAACCATACTTGCGCAATTGGCTGGGCCGCGAGAACGCTACCAATACATTCCGCTGGTCCCAGATGTCTTCACGCATCGTCCTCCCGGTCATGCCGCACGAATACCACACCGTCCGAATCGACGGAGAAGTGCCCGTGGCGGCGGTGGCAGAGGACACCGGTTTGTATCTAAACGGGCGGCAACTCGTCCCGCTCAAACCGGGCGCGGGAATCGTGGCGGATATTCCGCCCTCCGCCAGCGACCGCGTCACGCTTGATCTCCGCTCCAAGGGTTGGGTGCCCAAGCAACTGATCTCAGGCTCTGCCGACGAGCGCAC
>JBAXTC010001129.1:0-1961 GCA_037130375.1 Verrucomicrobiota bacterium
CCTTCCACCAGTATCCGCCATTGTACCAGATTACCGGTATCCACGGTGGCACCGCCCCAGAACTGGCCGAAACTAGCCTTCAATGTGGTCCACTCGGAGGAGATCACCGGGGTCGCCGGGGTGCTGAAATTAACGCCGCGCCCGGCAGCGTCGTAGAAGGAGATCCAGAAAGTCGTGCCGTCATCCGCGATGGGTGCCAAGGTGGGATCGCCTTTGAGCCGGAGCGAGACTACCGCGTTAGTCGGCAGCGAAAACGGAGCCACGATGGCAGAGCGGACACTACCCCATGGATATTGGCCGGCGGCAAAATCAATGGCGAGCTTCAAGGCTTTGCTGCCTTGGGGCGCGGGCGTTTGCAGGGAGGCGGTGGTGACCGTCGCGGTCGGGCTGTTCTGATAAGAGTAAAAACTACGGAGCGCCGCGTCATCCGCGTATCCTTCAAAGTCGTCAATCAATGCCCGCATGGCGGACGGCGGCGGGAACTCGATCAACGGCGTTTCACGCAGCATCATGTCGTCAATGTAAATGGTGGCCAGAAACTCAGCGCCGGCTGGGTCGCCTTGGCCGTAGAGATAAAACTTGAACTGGACGATGTTGGTGAAGTTCGGCAGCCCAGGAGAGTCCCAAGGTTTTTCGATGCTGCTCGCAATGAAGTTGAAAACCTGCCAATTAGTGGTCGTGGGGACGGGTGCACCCCAGCGGCCGAAATTGCCATCCCCGTCAAAGGCATAGAGGTAGAGCGTCTGCCAACTGGCGTTGGTGAACTGGGGGTCGCCAGCAATCCGGAGAGTCACATACTGGGTAGGAGCAATGGCCATCGCAGTCGGCAACACCGGCCCGGTGATGATCTCGGTCTCCCACGCATTGGCGGGGAAATAGCGGTACACGCTCAAAGAGTTCGTGCCGGTCGAACCAGCGGCAACCCAGGCGGAGAGACTCAAAGTCGCTGTCTCGGGGAACCACGCCGCCAGCAGATCGGCCTCACTGGCGTACTCGAAGTCTTCGATCATTGTCTGCGCATTGGACGTGACGGCCAGCAGGGACATCCCGCCAGCACCGAGGAGACTGAGGATACGCTTCATGGTTAATAATGCTTTGCTTGCTTGTCCCCCGCCTGCTGGCTGGTCTTTCAAGGCCAAAACCGGTCAACGAACTATCGAGACGCAGACGAATCTAGGAAGCAGAGTTCAATCGGTCAACGACCAATTATCATTTTAAACTGATGTCGAGGTAGGAACACCGGTTGCCCGGTGCCCCCCCACAGATCCCGGCGTGCGATTTGCCCGCACTGGGATCTTCAAGCTAACACGCTGTGTATCGCTCGCAGGAAGGTTTGCCAGTGTTGAGCCGTCATTCTTACGGCATCTGGTTGCCTGTGCGTGCTTCGTTAGCTTGTTCGTCCCTTTACCCGCTTCCAGACTGGCGTCTTGCCACGGGCTACTATGGACCAATCTGACTCCCTGTCTGGCTTCGGGACGTTCTTCTTGTCGTTGAACTCCCCAACTCGCTTGGCTCTCGTAGTTAGCGCCGACTGCCGTCGGCGGCTACGATTTCTTGAAACCACCCTGGGCTCCCACCCAACGGTGCAGAAAAAGCTCGCCGCTCTCTTTAGCGATTGGTAGCCTTGCGAAATTCCCGACATGAGTCCGACCGAACAACGCAAGCTGGCCGCCATCATGTTCACCCACATGGTGGGCTACATCACCCACATGGTGGGCTACAGCGCGCTGTCGCAGCGCAACGAGGCGCTCGCGCTGGCATTGCTTCACGACAAGCGGAGGCTGTTGCGTGAACTGTCTCCAACCTGTGCAACGCAGAATCTCAAACCATGAACTCATCCATCCCACTCACGCTTCTGGCTACGGTTTTCAGTCTCACCACCCTCACCGCAGATCCCACGGTCGCTGCGGCCATCACCGAAGCCACGCTGAAGGGCTTGTCCGCCCGCGCCATTGGGCCGG
>JBAXTC010000113.1:0-14647 GCA_037130375.1 Verrucomicrobiota bacterium
CGACGAATTCTGTCTTGCGCTCCTGTCCTCGCTCCGAAAAATCTAAGATGCGCACGCAACATAATGCTGCATACGCAGCCCCAAGGAGCGACTTCCTCTATCGCTTCAGCGATCCTGCGCACTACAGTCAGGGGAATCCCCCATCCATTCAGCAGAACTGGACAACTTCCACCACCGACAAGTTGAGGGAGCGCCGGCTAAAGCCGGCGCTCCGGTGCTTCACCTTCCCGTCTTCCAAGTTCGTGGAGAATGAATTGCTGCAAATGTTCCGGTTGATAAGGTGGCCGGTAATGATACTATGCAACTATGTTAGATGAAACCGGAAATCAGTTCTCTTTGACCCGCGCAGCGTCAGTGGTCAGTTAGTTGGCAACGCAACTACAATGCCTGCACCGCTCGATAAAAGCGTAAAAACCGACGCGGGCGCGCTCTTATCAGCCCCCGCCCGCGTGATTGACGTGCTGCACGGCGCGATCCTGCGCAATCGATGGGGCGGATTAGGTTTGCTGGCGGCCGGGTTGATATGCACTGCTATCGCCTCGCTTTACATGAAAGCGAACGTGACTGCGTCCGCGCAACATGAATTCGACTTTGCCTGCGCCGAAATTCGGCTCAACATCGATGCCCGGCTCGCCGCCTGTGCCCAGGTTCTGTATGGCGGCGCGGCGTTTTTTGACGCCGCAGAGTCGGTTGAGCGCACGGAATGGCGAGCGTTTACCCAAAGCCTTTATCTCGATCACCGATTGCCCGGCATCCAGGGTATTGGCTTTGCGCAGTTGATCCCGGCCGATCAACTGACCCGGCACGTCCAGGAAATTCGCGGCCAAGGGTTCCCGGATTACCAGGTAAGGCCCGCAGGCGAACGGACGGTTTACTCCTCCATTATCTATATCGAACCGTTTTCTGGACGGAACGTGCGCGCTTTTGGTTACGACATGTTATCCGAACCCGTGCGCCGAGCCGCAATGGAATGGGCGCGGGACGAGAATGCCGCCTCGCTGTCCGGGAAGGTCGTTCTGGTGCAGGAGACCCAGCAGGACGTTCAAGCCGGCACCTTGATGTATGTGCCGGTGTACCAACGTGGAGTGCCGATTGAAACCATAGACCAGCGCCGAGTTGCTCTCCAAGGCTGGGTGTATAGTCCATACCGAATGACAGATCTGATGCGCGGCACTCTGCGGGGATGGGATGTGCGGCATCCGGACATGGCTATTTCAGTGCAGGTGTACGATGGAGGGAAGGACACTGCAGACGCCTTGATGTACGACAGCCAGAGCGCTGAGGCCAAGGCCGTGGCGGCCACCCCAATATTTACCCGGTTGGCCACGGTTGATTTCGGCGGGCACCGCTGGACGTTGCGCTTTATCCAGAGCGGCGGACTGGCCTTTTCCCATTACGCCAGCGTCTGGCTCGTTCTGGCCGGCGGAACGAGCATCACCCTGTTGCTATCCGCCTTGTTTTTCAACCTGCTTAACACCCGGTTGAATGCCCGGCGGATGGCCTGGCAGTTAACCACGGAATTGCGGGAGAGCGAAACACGGTTCCGGCTGGTGACGGATACGGCGCCGGTATTGCTTTGGCAGTCTGGCAAGGACGCGTTGTGTGATTATTTCAATCAGCCCTGGCTCAAATTTACCGGACGCACCCTCGAACAGGAGTTGGGCAATGGCTGGGCCGAGGGCGTTCACCCAGACGATTATCAACGGTGTCTGGACATCTATCTCGGCGCGTTTAAGGCGCGAGCCACCTTTTCAATGGAATATCGGCTGCGCCGCGCCGATGGCGAGTATCGATGGGTGTTGGGTAACGGCGCCCCGCGGTTCACGGCGACGGGCATTTTTATCGGTTTCATTGGTTCCTGTATCGACATTACCGACCACAAGCGGATGGAGGAGAAAGAGAAGCTGCAGGCCCAAAAGCAGCATCTCCTGAAGACGGAAAGCCTGAGTCGCATGGCCGGGGCCGTCGCGCATCACTTTAACAATAAGCTTCAAGCAGTGATGGGGTATCTGGAACTCGCCCAAGATACACAACTCAAGGATGCAGAGCTTGCCGAGTGCCTTTCCGGCGCCATGCACTCGGTCAGGAAGGCGGCCGAGGTGAGCAGCCTGATGCTGACGTATCTCGGTCAAGTCCCGGGCGAACGAGAGTTGCTGAATCTTGCCGATATCTGCCGCAAGAACCTGTCCGCACTCCAAGCCGACATGCCAAATGGCGTGATACTTAAATCTGATTTATCCTCCCCCGGTCCGGTGATCAGCGCGAACGCAAACCAGATTCAACAAATCTTGACCAACTTGATCACCAATGCGTGGGAGGCCTGCAATGCGAAACAGGGGGTGGTTCTTTTGTCCGTCAAAAAGGCCTTGGCATCGGATAATCCCGCAGAGCACCGCTTCCCCGTCGGCGCGCAGACGCCTCACCCGGCTTATGCCTGCATCGAAGTGACGGACACCGGCTGCGGCATTGCCGAGCAGAATATTGAAAAACTCTTCGACCCGTTCTTCTCCACCAAGTTCATCGGACGAGGGATGGGGTTGGCTTCGGTTCTTGGGATCGTAGGGGCGCACAAGGGGATTATCACGGTGGCGAACAAACCAGGCGGGGGAAGCATTTTCCGCGTCTATTTGCCGATGACGGCGGACGAAATCCTCGTTGCGCCCAAGAAAATGGATCAAGCCCCGGCGATTCAACGCGGCGGCACCGTGCTGTTGGTTGAAGACGAAGTAGCAATCCGCAAATTGACGACGATCTTTCTAACGCGCCTCGGGTTTACTGTGCTCGCCGCCAAAGACGGCGTGGAGGCCCTGGAGGTTTTCCAGCAACACCAAAATGAAATCCGCTTTGTACTGTCCGATCTGAGAATGCCGCGCATGGACGGCTGGGAGACCCTGACGGCGTTGCGCCGGATCGCGCCCGGCATCCCGGTCATCCTGGCCAGTGGCTATGACAAGGAGCAGGCCATGGAGGGCGATCATCCCGAACAGCCCCAGGCATTCCTACAGAAACCCTATCAGCGGGAGCAACTTAGCGCGGCAATTCGCCAGGCTTTGCCAGAAGAGCCTTCCAGGGCCGATGCGGCCCCGACCGCGTAGCGGTGGCCGATGGCAGTGAGTATTGTCTGCGCCAAACTCGATTCTTTGCTTGCGATGGTATCGCCAGCGTGACTAAACTGAAATGCTTGAAAGCACCCTTGAGCTTGGAAAGATGTTTTCCCGAAGCCCGGGAGACGCGAATGAGGGGTGTTGATGGCCTCATGGTGTGCAGTCGAACGCACAGTTTCAATAACGGGCCGACTGGACTAAATAATAAAACAGAACAACATCGTATGAACAAGACCTCGCATAAACTGGTTGTGCCGCCACCCTCCCACCACTCTCCCGACGTTCCACGGGGGGCATTCACCCTCATCGAGCTGCTGGTGGTCATTGCCATCATTGCCATTCTGGCAGCGCTGCTGTTGCCCGCGTTGGCCAAGGCAAAAACGAAAGCCCAAGGCATCAGTTGCATGAACAACACGAAGCAGTTGATGCTGGCCAATCACATGTACCAGGGTGACAACGCAGATAATTTCCCCATGGCTTTCCATGGCGGATACATCCCAACGGCCAATGATGTTAATCGGCCATGGGTGACGGGATGGTTGGATTGGACTGTTGGCACTGATAATACAAACTCAATCTATCTCCTCGATCCACGGTACGCGGTCCTCGCCAGCTACTTTGGCAAAGCAAAGAATATTTACAAATGCCCGGCCGACAATTTTGCCAGCGCAGTGCAACGGACAAGGGGCTGGAGCTCGCGGTGCCGCAGCGTTTCAGGCAATATCTATGTTGGCAAAGGCAATGCATGGGCCAAAGGCTCCTGGGGAGATCCCGGCGGCCCGAACAACCTCACCATCTACAGGGGGGCCGCCAAGTCCGGCGACCTGCTTATTCCCGGCCCTGCTCAGAGCTGGGTCTATATGGATGAACACCCAGACAGTATCAACGACGCGGGGGCTTTTGCGCCCGATACCGCCGTCAATATCCCCGATGCGCCCGCCACCTATCACAATGGGGCGTCCGGCTTTGCGTTCGCCGACGGCCATTCGGAAATCCACAAATGGAAAGGGCCTACGATGAGCAAGCCCAGGGGCAGCCGCGGGTTGAGTGGTGTTAACTTTCTCGCCGAAAATAACTTCCCCACTGTCCTGCATGATCCTGACCTGTATTGGTATTCCTACGTCACTCCACGTCAGAGCGCCCGGACCGTCGCGAACTGAGTTTTGAGCCAGCCGGGCCTATGGCTAACGTCGTGGAGTGCGCGAGCCTTGTGCTTGACGCCGCGCGGATGATACTCGACTCGCATTAACAATCTGCGAAGGCATTTCGCCCGGAGCGTTTCAATGCGCCAGGTCATTGCACCTTCATCACAATGCCGTTAGTGATGTAAAGCGTTACTCCACCGATTGTTACATTGGTAGTGATTCCCAGGGAATTAGCATAGTACCTGGTCTGATAGAATTTGTTGAACAGCTTTTGGTTCAAAAACGCCGCGCCTGTCGTGGTCGGGTGGACATAACCTGCAAGAATGCCCAAATCCTGCATCAGGTTTACGTTGGTTCCGAACAAGACAGACGGGTCCAAATACGCGAAATTATCCTGCACGGCTTTGGCTCGCAGGAGCGTGTTAAAAGACTCCGACTGATTTGGCCGGCCACCAACTCCAACGGAGTGCTCCCCCAGCCACAGTATGCTTGCCGAGGGGCAGCAGTTTGCAAGCATCTCTTCAAAAGGCTTAAAATAGATTGGTTGAATGTCTATGCCTTGACAGGACATCGCCTGGTCCGAGTCCACGATAACAAACAGGTCGGGTTTAATTGCCGACACAATTGGATGCCAGTAATCTGTCGGCACGGTAGGAAGAGCCAGGAAGCTGGACCCCCCCATATTCAGGCGCGTGAAGATTACCCCGGGAGATGAATCGTCCCACAAACCGAGGGCAAAGAACTTCACTATTCCCGACACATTAACCACCCTCATTTGATAGCTGGCCTTGGGCAAATCCAGGTTGATCGCAATCGCCTTGCAATTGGTTCCGGATACGCCGAGCGAGGCATCTATATTCGTATAATCAACCCAGCCGCCACCCGAAGCGCCTGTTAACTGAATCTTGCAGGTTCCGCCGTTTGTCTCAGCGAAATAAATGAATAGCGCTTTCGTGGCGACAAGATACCCCGCATCAGGCGCACGCTGGCACGTAGCGGCCCCATTGGCAACCAACTCCCAGGTAGCCTCAGAAAACGGCAATGGATTATTGGTGCGAACCATGTCATAGGGCGGCGGAAAATAAACGTCCATCTGGCCGGGAAGGTTTCCCGTGCCAAATTCCGACACAATTATTCCTCCGTTTGTTCCGAAAACGGCATGGCAGGCGGCTTGGAAATCTCGTCCCGGAAAGTCCTGTGGAATTGCTCCGTAGTGCGTGGTGATAAGAACTCTGGCTGGTCTGGCCTTCGCATTCACCACGTTCCAGAATCCTGACAATCTATCGAGATTGACCGACAGGTCCAAAGTCTGGTCAAGAATGTTGCCGCTCACCATTCGGAAAATGCCCTCATTCGCACCCACTCTGTTCGCGGTCACATTGCCTCCCACCGTCACATCGCCCCCCACCGTCGCATAGCCCGCCGCGCTCAAGTTGCCCGCCGCGTTTATATTGGTCGTCGTCAGGCTGGCAGAGGCAACCTGGCCATACACCGTCAGGCCCTGGCTGGCATTCAGAATCAGCCGTGGATAATAATTCGTGCAATAAGCTGGCGCAGTCATCGGCGCATTGGTCCGCCCGACGGTTCCATCACCGGGACTCACAAGCCAACCGGGAGGATACCTGTCACCGGCAGTGTCTCCTCCATAGAGAAAGTCGCCGTGATTGTTGGTTAATTTCAGTTGCCATAAATCGCCAGGACTGTAAATAACCGCAGAAGTCGTCGAGTTGCTCCAGACAATACTATCAACGCCGCGGGCAATGTTGTCGTATGTCGGGGCCGCTCCTGAAGCCCAGTAAAAGGTTCCGTTCGCTTCCACGCTTCCCGCACCACTCAATGTCAGGTTCGTAAAGTTGAAATAGCGCGCTGTCCCGCTGTTCGTGTCCCAGAACAACGCCGCGTTCGTGCCCCACGGCAGGAGCGGCGGCCCATAGAGCGACTGGTTCGTCGCGCTGCCGTTGGGGCCGCTGGCCCCCGCCAGAGCCAATTGCGCCCGCGTCGCCGCGTCAAGCGCGTTGCTGCTTACCGTCCCTGGCTGAATATTGGCGCCGTTGAGGTTAGTCCCTCCGGCGAGATTTCCAGAAAATGTGGCCGACAGCGTTGCCGCGGTCGCCGCGTTGGCGGAATAAATGGCGAAGGGCGAGGGCATGATTTTTTGCCGCGGGCTCAGGGTGGTGAAGCCGTCCTCGCCATTGGTGCGCACCGTGATTTCCAGCCAGCGGTCGGTGTTGGTGAAACCATTTGCGCCGAAATCGAGCGCGACCGTGAAGATGCCGTTGCTGACGGTGGTCGTCAGGGTGTTGGTGATGCTGACGGCATTGCCGGCGGCAAGGGCGTCTCGCAGATAGAATTGGAAGTCGTAACTGCCGTTGGCAACATTGGTGCCCGAGGTGAGCCGCCCCTGGTAGCTGAAGGCGGTGGCGAGAACATCGGCCAGGGCAACGTTCGAGGAGAGCGAAACAAGGATGACGGGCAGGAGGGCATGCTTGGATTTCATGGAGGGATTGGTCAGTGGCATCTGGGAGGTGAAGGTTTTGGGGCCGGGTTGCCGGGGCGCGTTAACGAAGCATTGTCAGACAAGCGACGCGAATCGAATCAGGGGCGGCGCGGCAGGCGCACGATCATGAATGCTCTCGATTGCCGAACCGACCCTTTCACTTTAAAGTTGGCCATCCCGCCGGCCAGGCGCCCGCGAATTAGCGAAACATGAGCCGCAGGAACTTCACTTCGTACGGTTTGAATGTCAACGATTCGATGCCTGGCTGAATTGTTTCCTCGAGGACATTCACTTCGTCGGCGCTACGAATGCTGCTCGCCGTGCGGACTTCTTCCTGCGTGATCGTGACCGGTTTGCCTTCCACTTCGCGCAGATGCAGTAAAATGCCGTCGCCGTTGCGGGTGGGGCGGGCTTCCACGATGAGAAGGTTCGGCGCAGTGACGGCCAGGGCGGAGAGCGTCTGCGGTTCGCGGAGACCGCCGGTTTTCACCGGCGGCAACACGCGCGTGGCCAGCGGAGTTCGGCTGCCCCAGCCGAAGCGCGTGGCGAAGGTCCGGCTCGTGTCCCTGGTCGAGGTCAGGTAGTAGTCGAATTTGGTCTCGCCTTCCTGTTCGGTGCGAAAGTTGGTGAACCAGTAGTTGTTCATCACCCACGAATAGACGTGCGGCTTCTCGACCCGCGTCACCGGCTGCCATTTGCCAAGGTTCAAATCGCCCAGTTGAACGAGCGGCGCCTGCTCGCTGCCGGCGATAATCTGGCCGTCGGCGTTGCCGATTGAGATGAAGCTTTGCAACGTCTGCCAGTCCGAGGACGAGCCGGGAATCTGGTCCTCGCCGGGCGTCACGCAGCCGCCCTGGGCTTCGTAAAGCATCTTGCTGTTCGGCGCCTGGAACGGGAGCGCAACATAGACCGCCTCGGGCGAAGGAATCGGCAACTTGCGGATGGCAAAGCGCAACTCGACGCGCTTCTCCGTGTCGTACAGCCGAATCTCCGCGCGGACGCCGTTATTGGTGGCGCAGCCGTCCAGGTCGGCGGTGATGAGCAGGCTGTGCCAGATCGGGCCGCCGGCGCCGGGCTTGACCGTGACATGGCCCGCCGGCGTGCGTTTGAAACTGTCCGGCTTGAAGTCGCGGCGGCCCGGCATCGTTTCGTAAATGCACTGGCCCAGGCCCCACGCCGCGCTCTGGTCCACCAACTCGCGGCCGGTTTCCTTGTCCAACAGGCTCTTGATGGCACCCTTGTCAGCATCGAGCACGAGCTTGTAGAAGTCATTTTCCAGCGTGAGCGAGTCCGAGCCAGGTGTTTCCTTCGCGCGTGGCTGATCGCTGGTTTCTATCCGCAGGATTTTGTAGCCGAGCGGCGGCACGTCGCGCACCCACAGGGCCCAGTAGGTGCCTTCGGAGCGGCGCTCCATGGCTTGAACCGGGATGGGTTGCGCGCCGTCGAGGATGCGGAACGCTCGGTCCGGCGGCAGCATCTCGTGGTCAATGAACACGCGCACCAATCCTGAGCGCGGCCAGTTCAACGTGTTGCAGACCGCCAGCGTGGGGACATCCGCGCGGGGCAGAAAGTCCTGCAACAATCCGAACGCCTCCTCGCGCAGGAGGCTGGAATCTTTCACGGCGGACCATGCGTAAGACCCTTTTTCGCCCCATTGCACCTGCGTATTTTCGGCCAGTGGATCGCTGATGCTCTCGGCGGCGCCGTAAGTGTGTTCCTGGTAGAAGAGGAGATTGTCCTGGATGGCGCCCGCCCGCTGCATGGTCTTGGGACTGACCTGCGCGCCAAGGATGGAGGCCATGGCCAGCAGACCGTGATTCACCTGCATGGCGGTCTCGGTTTCACGCGCGGCGGCGGTCTCGCGCGCGGCGGAGCCGAAACCGTCAGTCCACCAATCCGGCCATGCCTGGCGATGCACGGGCAGTTCGGCGCTGTGTTCCTTTTCGACGTAAGCCAGGAACTCCTGCGACGTCGAGAGCCGCAGCTTGGGCCATGAGAACTTTTCGTTCCACGCCTTCACCAGGTCGCACTCGATGACTGCCGGCGGGGAGTTGTCCGTGTGATAGCCGGAGAATTGCACGCTGATGCGGTCGAAGGGGTAGCCGCGGCTCTGGAGCGAGACCAAATACTTGTCGAGATAAGGTTGAAAATTCTCGAGCTTCCCCTCGTGGATTTTCCACATGTTGCCCAGATGATAATGGTCTGCGCGATAAGCGAGCACGCGTTTGCCCGAGGGCGATTCCCACCAGAAGGTCGTCGGCTTGTCGAACGGCAGAATCGAGCGCGTCTTGTTGATGCCCATCGTCAGGTAGCGAATGCCGCTGTCGCTGAAGTAATCCACCAGGCACCAGCCCGCGCCGTTGACATCGTTCTGCATGGCGGTGTGAACGCTGAAACCAAAGTCGTCTTTCATCTCCCGCAGTGGACGCAACACCGCCGCCAGCGAACTCTCGGTGGCGATTTCCGACATGTTCAACATCAGCCCGCAAAGTTCAATGCGCCCTTCGGCAACCCGTTTCTTGAGGCGCTCGATCTGCTTGGCCGGGCGGCCCTTGAGGTATTCGCGCACAGCCCAGGAGGTTTCGCACGTCCAGCGAAACCGGGCGTCGTCGGGATAGCTGTCGGTGAGGTCGCAATAATCCAGCGCGTAGTCAATGTAACGGAGGTGCTCCGGCAGAATCTCGGTTTGCGGCCGGGTGTAGCCGATGTCCGTGTGGGTGTGCTGGGCCAGATAAACGGTCCACTTGCGCGGCGGTTGAAGCGTGAACGGACCGAAGTCGCGTTGCCCGGCGGGCGTCTCGATGCGCACGGTGACCGCCGTGGCTGCGGTGAGGAGCGGAACTTCCAAGTCCACAGTTTGCTTTCCGGATGCGAGCACCGCAACGGTCTTGCTCCTGGCCTCCGGCCAGGCCGCGGAAGTGAGCCGCACGGTCACATTGGAAAGGCCGGCGGAATCAATCGAGGCGACGACCAGGTTCCGCTCACCCTCGGCGGTTTTTGGGACGAGCGGCGATACCGCCAGGCTCACTGATTCAATGACCGCCCTGGCCGGCTCGCTCGGTGCCTGGGCGGAGACGCTGCCAGCGGAGGCGATGAGAAAGCCAAGCAGGGCGACGAGTCTGTGCGGGGTGATGTGGCGGGTTGAAACCAGTCTGGAGTTTGAAATTGCGGTCTTCATCATGCCGCCATGTTCATCGGCCAAGGTCGTTCCGGCAAGACACAAAATCACTCGGCGGCATCCACGGCTGTCTGAAGAATTGCCGCGGAGTGTCGCGGAGTTGACAGACGACGTTCCTCCCGCTATATTATGGCGAGTTGAAGGCTGAGACCGGCAGAGGGAGTGGTGATCAGGTGACAGGGATACTGAGGGTGGTGATTGAGCTTGACATTGAAAGCGAGGAGGGAGGTTATGTCTCAGAACAGGACAGAGGATTCCCGTCCTTAGATACCATCGTAGTGCCGTGGGGCGGCTGAAGAAAAGGGCGGCTTGGAGAAGGAAGACTGGCCATGCATTTGTGCCGGTCGTCTTCTCAAACATTATTTCGTGACGACAAAATTATTTTCTGAACTGGGGCTTTCCAGCGAACTGCTGAAAGCCATCGACAAGCTCGGTTTCGAGCAGGCGGCGCCGATTCAAGCCGCGACGATTCCCGTCTTGCTGCAAGGCAAGGACGTGGTAGGACAATCGCAGACCGGCTCCGGGAAGACGGTCGCTTTTGCCGCGCCCGCGATCGAAAAAGTCGTCGTAGAGGAGCGCACCACGCAGGTGCTGATTCTATGCCCGACCCGTGAATTGGCCGTGCAGGTTTCCGAGGAGGTCCACAAACTGGCGCTCTTCAAACGCGGTCTCCACGCTCTGCCGATCTACGGTGGCCAATCCTACGACCGCCAGTTTCTTGGACTGCAGCAGGGCGCGCATATTGTCATCGGCACGCCCGGTCGCGTCATGGACCACATGCGCCGCGGCACGCTGCGGCTCAATTCGGTGAAGATGGTTGTGCTTGATGAGGTCGATGTCATGCTCAACATGGGCTTTCGCGACGACATCGAGTTGATTCTCCAGGGGACGCCCAAAGAACGGCAGACCGTCTTCTTCTCGGCGACCATCCCGCGCCCTATCCAGCAGTTGATCGAGAAATACTCGCGCGACCCCCAGAACATTCGCATCGAGCAAAAGGCAATGACGGTGCCGACCGTCGAGCAGGTGTTTTATGAAGTGGACCGGCGTTTCAAAGTGGATTTGCTCACGCGCCTCATCGACATTCACGATCTCAAACTCGGCATCATCTTCTGCAACACCCGGCGCATGGTGGACGAACTGGTCGAGCATTTGAATGCCCAGGGATACTCGGCGGACCGTCTCCACGGCGAAATGACCCAGGCCATGCGCGACCGCGTGATGAACAAGTTCCGCAAATCGGGCCTCGAATTCCTCGTTGCCACCGACGTCGCCGCGCGCGGCATCGACGTCGAGAACATTGAAGTCGTGTTCAACTACGACTTGCCCTATGACGGAGAGGATTACGTCCATCGCATTGGCCGGACTGGGCGGCAGGGGCGCAGCGGGCGGGCGATCTCATTCGCTTCGGGCCGCGAAGTGTTCCAGATCCGCAACATCGAACGCTATGTCAACACGCGGATTCACCGCGCCAAAGCCCCCACGGTGGATGAAGTGGAAGAGGCGCGCACAAATGCAGTGCTCGACAAGGTCCGCGCCACGCTTAAGACGGGCGAATTCAAACGGCAGGATCAACTGGTCGAACGTTTGCTCGAAGAAGGCTTCAGCTCCACCGACATTGCATCCGCGCTGCTGCATCATTTGCAGGGGGGAGACGCTCCGCCCGCCCCGAAAGTGGTGCGTGAGGAGCCGCCCCAGCGGCCGGAAAGTTCTAGGTTCCGGGAAGGGCGTCGCGACCGTTTCGAGGATCGGCCTCCCCGCAGCCGTGACGAGCCATTCCACCAGAGGGAGCAGCCTCCCCGCAACCGCGACGAGCCATTCCACCAGAGGGAGCGGCCACCCCGCAACCGCGACGAGCCATTCCACCGGACGGAGCGGCCACCCCGCAACCGCGACGAGCCATTCCACCGGACGGAGCGACCTCCAGAACCCCAGCCGCGCGGGATTGCCGGGCGGGCTGCCGTGGGAGAAACCCGCGCTCCGGTCAAACCGACGCGTGAACCAGCTCCACCCCCGGCGCCGCCAGCCCGCGAACACGCCAAACCGGCAGCCTTGCAACCGCCGAAAGTCAGCCGGGGGACGCCGGTTGGGCAGACGCGGCTTTACATGAATGTGGGGACCGAGATGGGCATCGTGGTAGGCGACGTTGTCGGAGCCATTCTCGGCGAAACGGGTTTGCCTCGGACCGCAGTCGGCGCGGTGGACCTCCGCGAGCGGCATGTCTTTGTGGATGTCGCTTCCGAACACGCCAACAGCATCATCTCCAAGCTGAACCGTGCTCAAATCAAAGGTCGCAAACCCAAGGTGAAAGTGGCGTAATGAAAAGCCAGGCTCCGGCCAAGCCGGTGGAACGACTATTTCCATTCGTCTTGCGATCACGAATTTTGCTCGTTGGTCGCGATACGCTTCGGCGCAGCAAAAGCAGGCTGCACTTCGTGTTGATCACGCGCGATATATCAGAGAATAGTCGCGCCCAGGTTCTCTCAGACTTTGCCCACTACCCGGTCATTCAACTCTACACGTCGCAGGAGTTGGAGCAGTTTTTCGGACTCAAAGGCACCAAGGTGATCGGCTTTGGGAAGTCGGGCCTCGCTCAGTCCATTTACGCCGATATGAAGCAGTTTCGTATCAACAAACCGGTGACCCCGGAAGCACGATTGGCTCACCGTGCCGAATTCCAAGAGCGAGCGGACCATAGCCGGGCGAAAGCTGGCAAAGAGGGGGAGCGTGGCAAATGAGTCAGAACACCCCCGGATGCTTCCACGGCTTGCGGTAAGCCCGATGAAGGTGTTTGGTCGCCTCGGGGTCTCTCGCCCGGCTCAGTGGCGGCCGGTTGAAGATCGACAAAAACATCCGGCATCATGCTACCTTGTGTGCTATAGTAAGAAATGATGTGCAACTGCACGCTTGCAGGTCAGGTTGGGAAGACAATAGGCTGTGCCTAAAGTTTGATTCCCGAAAAAACGCAGGATCGTGCCAAGGGCTGATGGGCTTGCAGCGAATAACCATGAAGACAATGCGGACAACGACAAGAACCCTGATGAACACGGGCAATAAAGCGCGCCAGCACCACAAACCGCGCTTCGACTCTCCCGATGCTCCCCTATTCCCGGAGCCGGCCAACCAGGGCCTTATTCAGTGGCCAACTCAGAAGCAGATCATGGATGTCTCCAAACAACTGGCCAGGATTGCGCAGATGGGAATTCGCTCGGAAGCCAGCGGTGACTATTTCAATAGCGGTGAGCTGGCCTATCAGATGCAGGAAATCATTCGCGATACCGCCGAATTATTCCATCGGGGCCAGCGTCTTCGAGAGGTTTGATCACGAGGGTGACATTCGCACGAGAGTCTTGCTCGACACGGATGAACCGGCGCCCTGAATTCAAATTGGCCCAGGAGTCGCCTCGCAGGCCATGGCCTTTCCCGCAATCCAACCGGTGGTCCAGGCAGCTTGGAAATTGAAGCCGCCGGTGATGCCGTCGATGTCCAGTAGTTCGCCGGCAAAGTAGAGACCCGGGCAGAGCCGGCTCTCCATAGTTTTGAAATTCACCTCGCTTAAGCGCACGCCTCCGCAAGTGACAAACTCATCTTGGTTGAGACTCTTGCCAGACACCCGTAATTCGGTGCGGATGAGCTGCTGAACAAGTTGGTGGCGGCTGGGCCGGGAAAGCTCGGCCCAACGCGTTTCGCGCGGAATGCCCGCGGCGATGACGAGCTGTTCCCAAAGGCGCGCAGTGAGCGGCGCCAGAGGTGAGTTCACCAGGAAACGCGCCGGTTGAGCCTTGCGCCGCGACTCAAGTTCAGCCGCGATGCTTTGCGCCTCCATCTGAGGCAGCCAATTCACTCGAAGCAGGAATTCGTAGTTGCAGTCATTCAATTCCCGCGCTCCCCAGGCCGACAACCGGAGGATGACCGGACCGCTCAGCCCGGAGTGCGTGATGAGCAACGCACCTCGCTCGCACAGCCGGGTGCCTGGCACCGAGACCTCCACCGTCGGGAGGGATACTCCAGCCAATCGCCGAAGCCACGGCGCCTCCAGGTGAAAGGTGAACAAGGACGGCACTGGTGGCTGGAGTGTGTGGCCGAGCGAAACCGCCAATCGTCCCAGGACCGGCGCGCGGCACCCACCCGTCGCCAGGAGCAACCGATCGCAATCGACCATTTCCCGGTTGGAAAGCGTCACGACAAATCCTCCTGTCGGACCTTTGCCCACGGCTTCAAGCCCGCAATTGGGGGTCAACTGGACGCCGGCCGCTTTGGCGGCTCGAAGAAGACAATCGATGATCGTCTGTGAGGAATCCGAGGCGGGGAACATCCGACCATCGCGCTCGGTCTTGATCTTCACCCCGCGGACCTCAAACCAAGCGACCGTATCGTTTGCCTGGAACCGTTCAAACGGGCCGATCAGTGCCTGGCTGCCCCTTGGATAATGCGCGGCCAACTCTCGCGCGTCGAAACAGGCATGGGTCACATTACAGCGACCACCGCCCGATATGCGGACCTTCGACAGGAATTGCGGTCCCTGTTCGAATAGCGCGACCGCCGCATCGGGTGCGGCTTCGGCGCAAGTGATGGCGGCAAAAAGACCGGCTGCACCACCGCCAGCCACAACAACACGTCGGGAACTCATTTGCCGAGAACATAGCAGACCCCTCCAATGTGCGCATGTCAGATTTTTCCAAAACCACCACCCTGGGTAATTGGAGCGCGGACATTCTTGTCC
>JBAXTC010001130.1:0-1954 GCA_037130375.1 Verrucomicrobiota bacterium
CCGATTCCTGGTGGACACCATCTACCGTCTGCATGCCAACCATCTTGGCTGGGTTGCCAACTATGATCCCAAAAACGCGAAGGCCCGTGAAGGGGCCGAGGAGGTTCAATGTGCCTTCGGATACCGCTTCGTCATCGATGAGGTGACCTACCCGGCAGAGGTCCGGCCGCAAGAACCGTTTACGGTTGCCTTCACGGTCCGAAACCTTGGGTCCACGCCGCTGTATTACAACTGGCCGGTCGAGGTGAGCCTTCTCGACCCGATGACAAAAGCGGTGCTCTGGAAAGGAATTTTCAAGGACGCGGACACTTCCCACTGGCTGCCGGGAGACAATTGGGATGCTACGTTGGGCGCATACGCTTCCAAGCCCCAAGTCGTGCGTGTTGAAGGTCGCTTTACTGTCCCACCATCAGCGGGATGTGGTGAGAGGATCCTTGCGCTGGCGATCCTCGACCCAGCGGGTAATTTGCCCTGCGCGCGCTTCTCCGTCGTGAATTACTTCAATGGTGGCCGCCATCCCATCGGCTGGATCGGGGTGGGAGCAATGCCCGCTAAGGCAGAGCTGGATCCTTCGAGCTTCGACGATCCCGGCCAGGATCGGACGCTCCGTTACTCGCTGTCGCGTCAAAAGGGAAAACAGAAACTGAAGGGGGGGAAGGCGGTGGCAGGGCGGATTCAAGAAATCGTGGCCGCCGACGGGAGTCGGCGCTGATCTCAGTAATTGAGGGAAAGTGCGCCGACTGCCGTCGGCGGCTACAGATTTGTGGATTCTTGAATCCGCCCTGCCCGGCTTCGGCGCCACGACCTTTATCGTTTACAGAAAACGGCAATGAGAGCAAAGTGGCCATACTTGTAGCTGAAGATCATGAACCCAAAGACACTCTTTGTAATTACTGCAGCCGTCACAGCACTGTGCGCGGCGCGCGCGCAGGAAACGTGGCCGGCGGAGAAGAATGATATGTGGCACGGATTCAAGCGGCATAACCTGACCGTTGATGGCTGCCAGGCATGGGTCGTGGAGCCGAAGCAGGCAGCGGCGGGGAATCCGTGGACATGGTGCATGGAATTTCCCGATGCGTTCACCGAGCGCACGGGCGTGCTGCAATTGCTCGAAAAGGGATTTCATCACGTCCATATCGTTGTCGGCAACACGTTCGGCTGTCCGGCGGCGGTGAAACACTTCGACGACTTTTACAAGGTGCTGCAGGCCGGCGGCCTCGCGAAGAAGGGAACACTCATCGGCATCAGCCGCGGCGGGCTGTATAGCTACAACTTCGCCGCGGCATTTCCCGACCGTGTGGCCTGCATCTATGGCGACGCGCCGGTCTGCGATTTTAAGAGCTGGCCCGGCGGCAAGGGCAAAGGCCAGGGCAGCGCCGGAGATTGGACCGCGCTGATCAATAACTACGGCTTTAAGGACGAGGCTGAGGCGCTGGCGTACAAGAAGAACCCGACTGACGAACTCGCGCCGATTGCTGCCGCGAAGATCGCGCTCATCCATGTCGTTGGCGATGTGGACAAGGTCGTTCCAGTCGAGGACAACACGGCAATCATTGAGCGACGTTACAAGGAACTCGGCGGAAAAATGACGGTCATCCACAAACCAACGTGCGATCATCATCCGCACGGACTCGATGACCCGAAACCTGTCGTGGATTTCATCCTCAAACAAACCGCCGCCGCATCGCGGTAGAAACCCGCCAACCCGCAGCCCAAATAATTTCCTGGGCGCACCGCCGGGGTGGATTCAGGAAACCGTAGCCGCCGTGGGCGCAGCGCACAGATCGTCATTTCCGTATCATAGTGCGCGCTTGGCCCACTATGTTATCAACCTTTATTAATCGCTATCTTCCCCGCCTGCGGCGGAGTCGGGAGCGATGCCGGTCTTAAAGCCTGTGGCTTGAAGCGGAACGCACTCGTCGAGCAGAATCCTCATGCAGCGAGTTCGCTCTCA
>JBAXTC010001131.1:0-1951 GCA_037130375.1 Verrucomicrobiota bacterium
CAATTGAATCAGCCTCGATTCTCACGATTCGGGCGTGGTCTTCCCGGAACGTCATAGATTGGACCCTGATCTTGTTTTGTTAGGCGGTCTTCAACCCGCTCGCCTTTTGCGCGACGGAGGTTCCTTTTTTTGTTCTGCCTGCCGTTTCTCTTCGGCTAGCGCCAGTCGTGCCACTACCCATAAATTGTGAGTGAGCACTGCCCAGCCAACCACCAACTCCCTATGTGCAAATCCCTTGGCCTGCGGCGGGCGGCCCAGAAAGACGTTTTTGAAAATGCCGATCCGCGCCTCGGTGCCAGCCCTTCTCTTGAGTCCTTCGCGGAAGCCCGTTTCATTCTCAAGCCGGTCGGCCAACTCGGCTACCGCACGCGGACAAAGCCCGCTGCGGATGCCGCGCTGCTCTAACATTTCCTGGTTGGCCCTGCTGAACAATCCGCGGTCTCCCCAGGCATGTTTCAGATCCAGTCCCTGGGCGTCAACCAGGCGTTGGATCGCGGGTTTGACCAACGCCGGATCACTCGGGTTGTCCTGATACAACATGTAATCCACAATGATTCCTTCGCGCGATTCACCCAGCCACAGCTTGTTGCCGAACTCAACCTCCGCATTCGCCTTGCCGCGCACGATGACATTGATCGAATCGTCGTAGAGACTCAGGATTTTGTCCTTATTCTGAACCTTGCGTTCGCCGATGATGCGCTCGTGCGCTTGATTGATCGCGGCTGGCAATTGATCAAGCACTCCTTCCATGCGGGCAATGATGACGCACACCCGGCCTTCGGATAGATCGGTTTCCTGCCACCGGGTTCTGAGCGCCTCCAGATGCGCTTGGGCGTGATCGGCGATGCATTTTTCCAAGGTCTTCATTTCGCGCAACACCTGCTTGCGCTGCCTCTTGCTGTCGGCGGCGCGGCGCTTGGCACTCATCTTCATGCACAGCGTGTTCATGTCGCTCAAAAACTCCAGGGGCTCCTGCGGCATCCGCTTCTTCAGGCCCGCCTTGCGGATGAGCACCGTTGCTTTCATTAAGGTGCGGGCGATGTCGCGCAACAACACCCAATCAACCGGAAAGTGAACATCAGCCTTCAAACAAGTGCTGTCGAAAAACACTTCGTCACAGGTGATGGGAGCGGGCAGGCCGAAGACGGCGGACGGGGCCGCATCCCCGTTGTCGTTAGACCCGGCCGCGCCGAGTAACGCGGTGAGCTTTTCGTTGATGGCATGCAGGCTCTCGTCCGACGCCCATGTGCTGAACCGGTCGCTGGTGCTCTTGGAAAAGACCCTCACCGAATCGACCTGCCCGACATGCAGGAACCACTGCAACAGCGGGCTGTCCGCCAACCGTGCGCAAAAGTCGCGGTGGCCGAGGCCCGTTAGGTTGCGGGCGATATTGGCGCGCAATGCCAGGACGCTGAAGCGTGCGAATCTGGCAAGCCGTTTGCCAGTTGCGGCCTGCGTATCAAACTCGCGATCCCCCACCGCCAGGTTGATGAACTCCTGCTCAAGGCCTGAAGCGGAGAGAATCGCATCAATTTTTTCATACACGGCACGCTGCTCGCGGTAGTCCAAAGGACCGTAAACGCAAGGAAGTGCTGGACGAAGGGCGGGTTGGTAGGTTATGCTTTCCACGGTTCGGCGTCGGATTGTTGTGTGATAACGAAATCATAGACACCGAATTTAGGGCATGGGAGACTTTTTTGCCTCCCATGCCCACTTTTTTTGCGCCGCAAATCCTTGTCCAGTCAGCGATTAGCGCTCCTGGGACAGGCTCTAACTAGAGTCTGTCCCAAAACCGCGACTTTTCAGCCCAACGTCGAAAAGTGTTCATAAGATCACCATAAGCCAGGTTAGTTATGCCAAAATGAGATCGCCGGAGGATGCATTGGACCATGCCTGCAATTGAATCAGCCTCGATTCTCACGATTCGGGCGTGGTCTTCCCGGAACGTCAT
>JBAXTC010001132.1:0-1946 GCA_037130375.1 Verrucomicrobiota bacterium
GGATTGGCTCGGCGGTTACGGAGGACATCAAGCGGCCTCTGAGCTTGCTGCGAACGAAACTGGAAGCCGCCGAGGCTTCATGGGTGCCGCCCAAGCGAGACCTGCGGCTTCCCCCGTTCCGTCTCGCCGGCAAACCCTGACATCCAGGGCGCGAACGAATCGCAAGGCCCCGCCCGACGGCCAGGGCGGATTCAAGAAGCTGCAGAATCGTAGCCGCTGACGGCAGTCGGCGCACTTTTTCTCAATTATTGAGATCAGCGCCGACTGCCGTCGGCGGCTACGATTTCTTGAAACCACACTGCCCGACGGCTCAAGCGGTTGACAGTGTCTTGGTAGCAAGGCATTCTTGCATTGTGATTAAGACCCAAGTCCAACTTAACAGGAGGCGCGCGCCAGGGACTACGGTGGCCGGCTGCTTTGGCATGATGATCTGGCGGACTTTCCCATCCAAGTTGCCTCCTACCTGGGTCAAATTAAACCCACCCTGTGACTGTGAGCCTGCCAAATCTTCAATCACCACCCACGGTGAGTTCCTGATTTCTGCTTTCCGATTTCTGATTTCTGATTTCTGATTTCTGATTTTCTGCCCCCTGCCCTAACACCCCGCTCTCCATGAACCCATCCCGAACCAAAGCCGCTCCCCGCCCATCCGCGGCATCCGCGATCGAGACTCCTGCCAAACCTTCAACTCTCAACCCTCAGCCCTCAACCATCCTCCTGGCGGTCACCGGGATGTCGCCGGCGGTGCTGACGGAGACGGTCTGGGCGTTGGCGCGCCAGAAGCCGCCGGTGGTCCCCGACCGCGTAGTGGTGGTGACAACTATCGAAGGCAAGGCGACGGCCGAGAAGGAACTGTTCACAGCCCGGGAAGAGTTTGGGGGCCACGGTGTGTGGGATGCGCTGCGGAGCACGCTGGCCGCCAAGGGGCTGGAGGTTCGCCAGCGGCTGCGCTATGAAGCCCGGGTGTTTCAGATTTGGAACGAGCAGGCGGGTCGGAATCAGGATTTGAACGATCTGCGCACCCGCGCGGAGAACGACGCGGCGGCCGATTTCCTGCTGGAGCAGGTCCGCTCGCTCGTCGAGATTCCGGGGGCCAGCGTGGTGGCGTCCATTGCGGGCGGGCGCAAGACCATGGGGGCGCTGCTCTATGGGTGCATGACGTTGCTGGGCCGTGAGACGGACCGCCTGACGCATGTGCTGGTGAACGCCCCGTTTGATACGGCGCTCTCGCCGGGGTTCTATTACCCGGAACAAATGCCGCGGGTGCTCAGGACGCGCGACGGCAAAACGGTGAAGGCCGCCTCGGCGCGGATTGACTTGGCGGAGGTTCCGTTCGTGCCGCTGCGCAACCTCTTCGAGCGCGACCTGGTGCGCAAGCCCGCGACCTTTACCGGCCTGGTGCAGCGGTGCCGACAGCAAGTCCAGGAATACATCCGACGCGATGTCCGCCTGCAAATGACCTGGTCCCGCCGCCAGGCTGCGGTCAACGGCACGGTGCTGAAGTTGTCCCCACTCCAATGTCTGCTTTTGCTCTTTCTGGCTCATAACGCCGCCACCGCCAAACCAGCTCTGGAAAAATACACCAGCGCCATCCTGCCGCTGCAAGAGTTCGCCAAAGCGCTCCGCGAGCAGTGCCATCCGGAGAATGGGAACGACTGGCGGGATGAAGCCCAGGTGCCGAAAGACTTTGATGACCAGGGCTTGCGCAAAGTGCTGGACGAGTTGAAAAGCAAACTGCGCAAGGCCGGCCCCGAGGCTGCCGCACTCATCCCGTTGCTGCCAGAAAAGGGCCGCTTCTCCCTGGACCTCCCCCCCACCGCCATCACGCTGAAGGATTGAACCCGCTCCGCCGGCCAGCCGGTGGAACTCTACGTTCCATGAACTTGAAAGACCGGGATGTGAGTTCAAGGTCATCGTCCGTGAGCAGGTTATGGAGTGCGCCGGCA
>JBAXTC010001133.1:0-1939 GCA_037130375.1 Verrucomicrobiota bacterium
AGCGCAGCGCACAACGCGGCAGCCGGCACGCAGCCGTATTTGGCCGCCTCGACCAACATCCGCGAGTAGCGCGGATGCATCGGCAGCCGAAGCATCTGCCGGCCAATCGGTGTGAGGTCGGAGGGGGGCAGGGGAGGGGAATCGTGATGCGTGATGCGTGATGCGTGGATAGTTGCGGGTGCAGGTTTGGAGGGGGTCTCACTCGTTCTGTGTGCCTCGGTCTTCGTGAGGGCCCCAAGGGTGTGCAGCAGTTGCTCGGCGCGCTCGACAGCCTGCGCATCCGGCTTGTCCAGCCAATCAAACTCCGCTGCGCGTTTGATGCCCAGGGAGTGCAACAACAGAACCACCTCGGCCAGATCGCTGCGCTGAATTTCAGGTGTGTTGCGGTCCGGGCGATTCAAGTGTCCGCTTTCGGTCCAAAGCCGGTAGCAAGTGCCCGGCCCCGTGCGGCCGGCACGGCCCTTGCGCTGATCAGTCGAAGAGCGGCTGATCGGTTCGAGGAAAAGTGTGGCGATGCCCCGCTCCGCGTCATAACGGGCGACCCGTGCGAGTCCGCCGTCCACCACATGGCGGATGCCTTCGATGGTGACGGAGGTTTCCGCGACGTTCGTGGCCACGATGACCTTGCGCAAGGGATGGGGCGCGAAAGCGAGGTCTTGCTGTTCCGCCGACAGGTCGCCGTGCAACGGGATCAAGGCCAGCCTTTCGTTGGCGTGTATAGTCCTGATCGCCGCTATCGTCGAGTTGATCTCCCCCATGCCGGGCATGAAGACCAAGATGTCCCCAGGCTCGCCCGAGTTTACGATTCGCTCGACGGCATCCGCCGCTTGTTCTGTCACCGGCCGCTCGTCATGGTGGCTCAAATAGCGCACCTCGACCGGGAAGCTTTGCCCTTCGGAACGCAGGACAGGCGTCTCGCCTGTCCCCGCATCGTCCGTCAGATACTCCGCGACCGGCTCCGCGTCGAGCGTGGCGGACATAACCGCCAGCTTCAAATCCGGCCGGCCAGTCTGCTGAAGGTGTTTCACCAGCGCGAGCGCAACATCACTCAGCAAATTGCGCTCGTGAAACTCGTCGAAAAGGACAACCCCCACATCGGAAAGAGTGCGATTATCCTGCAACCAGCGGAGCAGAATCCCTTCCGTTACGTAACTGATGCGGGTGCCGAGACTCGTCTGGTCATCGAACCGAATCTGGTAACCGACCTCGGCGCCCAGTCGGCAATTTCGTTCCCACGCCACCCGCGCGGCGACGGTTCGCGCGGCAACCCGGCGCGGCTGGAGCACGACGATCTTTTTGTCTCCGGCCAAGCCGGCATCCAGCAGCATCTGCGGAACCTGAGTGGTCTTGCCGGAGCCCGTTGGTGCCACCAGCACCAGGCGATTCCCCCAACGCAGGGTATCGACCACCTGCGAATGGATTTCCCAGATGGGAAGGGAATGCGGAGGCACAGGGGAAGGAGGCTGGCGACCTAGAGGACATGCCGCAAGGCCAGGGCGAGAATCGTGATCACCAGCATCAAACCGCTGGGCATGAATTTCTTAGTCTTCCCCAGTCGAATCGCGAACACAACCAGCAGCGCTGCCATTATCGCATCCGCCAACCCGCGCGCGAGACCTGGCCCAAACAGCCCCGGGATCGCCGTCAGGACCAGTGCCGCAGCCGAAATCGCTGATGTGATGAGCGAGACTCTGCTGCCGGCCTTCAGGAACCCGATCAGTCCGCCGACCAACAATAGAACAATGTAAACCCAGAGTATCGTGTAATGGTTCATAGTTTTCGTCCGGAGGAACTGTAGTCGCGCACACCTGCAAAAGACACAAATAAATTCTTATCCACCCTGAACCTCCAGGCTCAGGTCCTCACCAGGGGGTTGTGCGTTTTGAGTTGTGGGAAGTCCGAGAAGTCACGATCCGCAGTCCAAAGCTCGCGCACGCCA
>JBAXTC010001134.1:0-1923 GCA_037130375.1 Verrucomicrobiota bacterium
GCCGCCGCTCTTGCGCGCGGGAGAGCGCTATTCACTGGCCGGACGCTGCGGGCGTGCTTCCCCACCTTGGCCGCCTTGACCACCAGGACCACCCTGGCCGCCGGGCCGACCGCCGGGGCCACCCATTCCACCCTGGCCGCCTTGGCGCATCGGTGGCCGCATCTCCTTCAATTGCTTTAGTTGCTCGGGCGTCAGGATCTTCTCGATCTTTGCCTTTACCTCAGCCTCCAACGCCGCCACTTGCTTCTGCTGGTCGGCGGTCAGCTTCAGTTGCTCCACTGCGCGCGGGGGCAGCAGGCGAAACCCGCCTTGACCGCCCGGACCGCCCGGACCACCGGGGCCGCCTTCGCGGCCAGCAGGACGTTCGCCGGAAGGAGGCGGACCCCCTTGGTCTTGAGCGGTTGAGGACCATGCTGACACGCCGAGTGCCAGCGCCAGAATGATTGATGATGTTTTCATAATTGTGCCTTTTGTTTTTCTCCTTCACTTCAACCGCCTGCGCCGGATTCGATGCAGTAAACAAAACGGTTGGAGCGAAGGAAAAGCTGGTGGCCCACAATCGCGGGCGTGCCGTTAAAGTCGGTGTCATCCCCGTCAAGTTTGTTTTGGGCGACAAGCGTGAACGTTGGAGCGGCTTGAATGACAAAGGTGCCGTTCCGCCGGCTGGTTGCATAAAGATGACCGTCCGCCAAAACGACCGAGGCATAGAAAGGCTTGGCTCCGGTCACGCCGGGCAGACGCTCCTTGTAAACGAGCTTGCCGGTCTTGGCCTCCAGGCAGAGGGCGGAGCCCTGGTCGCTGACGACGAAAAGATGCCCCTGGCAAACCACGGGGGAGGGGACGTAAGAGGCGCTCTGGCTGGACCACAGAACATTGGTTTGCGTGACGTCGCCCTTCCCGCCCGCGCGCACGGCGATGGTGCCCTGCCGCGGGTAGCCGCCGGTGGCATAGACAACGCCGTCGGCGGCAACCACGCTGGGCGAGACATTGCCGGTGATGCCCGTCTGCGCAAACCAGCGCAGCTTGCCGGTGGCGGGATTCAAGCCCCACATCTCGCCCGGCACAGCCAGGGCAAGGTCACTGCGCCCGCCCGCACACTCCACAAGCACTGGCGTCACGAAACTCAACTCCAGCGAGTTCACTTCTGCTTTCCAGACCTCCTTGCCCGTGACCTTGTCGAGCGCCAAAACTGAGCGGCCTTCCTCGGCGGCGTTGACGATAACCGTGTTCTGCCAGAGGATCGGGCTCGCGGCGGAGCCCCAGCGCCGGTTGCTGGATTGCTTGCCGACATTGACCTGCCAGAGCTGCCGGCCCTCGAAATCGAAGGCGAGCACACCCGTCTTGCCAAAAAAGACAACCACACGTTCCCCATCAGTCACCGGCGTGTTGCTGGCGTAACCGTGTTCCCGCAGATTGCCGCTGTATTCGTCCTCGGGCAGTTGGGCGGGGACGGATTTGTCCCAAAGCACCTTCCCGGTGTCGCGCTGCAGGCAAACCAGGTGCCGTTGCAACTTCTCGGGGCCGTCCCCGCTGCTGCCGTCGCCATACCCGGAATAACAGGTGATGAAGACGCGTTCGCCCCAAATAATCGGGCTGGATGAACCCGGGCCGGGCAGGGCCACTCTCCACTTCAGATGGCTCGTTGTGCTCCAGGTGGTGGCGGGCTTGGCGTCGGCAGCCGCGATGCCGGACCCGTCCGGTCCGCGAAAACGAGGCCACTCTCCTGACGCCGACGACGGCTCAGGCACCGCCGCCAGCAGCGCCATTCCAAAAACGAGGACAGTTGTTTTCATTTCAGTTCAATAGTAATAGTATTGGACGCCAGCATTGTTAAGCTTTTGTGTGGAAACCGCAGGAGAATTGTCAAGGAAGTGTAAGTACCGATGCAAGCAATTGCCCAACACACTCCCGGCGGCTGTTTTC
>JBAXTC010001135.1:0-1921 GCA_037130375.1 Verrucomicrobiota bacterium
TCCTTCCAGAGCGCAACGAAACGTTTTGTCGAACACCTTGTTTGCCGTGGGCCGGTCCACGAGCATGAACAAATTCTTGATGCGGCTCTTGAAAGGCCCGACCAGCGCCGGCAACGAGCCGACATGGTCAGAGTCGTTGTGCGTTAGAACGACAGCGTGGATGTCCTTCGGCTTGTCGTTGAGCCAGTCGATCAGCGGGCTGCCGCGGGGACCGACGTCGATGATGATGAGGCGACCGTCAGGGAGAGTGATGGTGGAGCAATCGCCCTGGCCGACATCCCAGAAAGTTACTTGCAATCGGCCAAGGGTCACCTGGTGCTCCTTGGCGCTCAGGCCGGGATGAGACTAACGCGTTCGATACTGAGCGTATGGTTCTCTCTGCCAACTTTGACGAAGGCAGAAAAATTGTCGCCCGGGTCAAGCGGGAAGAGTGAGGAAGCGAGGGAGAGGGGGAGCACCTCGGTGGCACCATCGTGCCACTCAACCCTTGGCGGGTTCTTGCCGACCAAAGTTCCTTCAACGTATTGGGGCGCAGAGCGGTCGATGCTGAACTGGGCGAAATCGACGTTGTCGAGAAGCTTGAGCCACTGGACCCGTTCCTGCGGCTCCATGGAGTCCTGGTCGGCTTTGCTGAACAGTGTAAGGAAGCGGCGAGCGATCTGGCGGGGCAAATCCTCAACCTTGTCGCAAGGCATGGTGATACCCCACTCTTCTGCCTCGAATTCCATGGTGCGAGTGTTGACCGTCAGGGTTGGGGCCTTGCGGAGGCGAAGGAGAGTGCGGCCATCATCCAGCGGGATGATTTGCTGAGGGAGGGTGAAGCGCTGAACCTTTTTTGGCGACGGATCGCTCTTTGCGACGATTTGAGTCGGGGGCGGCGCGTCGAGGCGCTCGGATGGAGCGTATTGGGGTTCTCCCGCGGGCGCGTTAATGATAAATAGGCTCATTCAGGCTCAAAGGTCTGTTTGGCTTCTTTCGTAAATAATGCCTCAAACTGGTCAACATTAACTGTATGCAAGAACTGAGTTTCCGCAAGCACGTGTTGTGCCGACATTTTCGCTGAATCCTTGGCTACTTGGGAGTGGAAGTCAACTCGAATGGCGGGGCCATGCTCCTGCGGGGTGATGAGGCCAAGGACGCGAAGGGAAAAGGTGGCGGCGCGCTGGGGGTCAACCATCAGGCCCATTTGACAGTCGTATGGGGGAATGATGCTGGTGTACTTGCCCGGGACGCCGGAAAACACGGTGAGGACGCTGCCGACGTGGATTGCGCCGCTGTGTACGAATTTGGGAGTCGTCGCCGGTGACAGGAGGTTGACGTAGTCCAACGCGAGGAAGGGGGAACCTTTGACTCCGAAATGGTTGAACCATTGGGGGATAAGAATGTCGGCCTCAGCGAGGAGTTCTTCGAAGTAGTGGGGCTTCCCGCCGTCGTGGTGGAGGTGGAGGGCGATCTCATTGGGCATGATGCGCATGCTGAAGAGCTTTTGGCCCTGCTGACTCTTGCGGGTGAAACGATGGGTGATTATGACCTGCGGCGGAGCATCCGTGAAAACCGGCACACCATCTTTGACTTCGATGTTGAGGTGCCAATCTTTGAGCGGTTCGTAGTCGGGGAAGGAAGCCTGGATGGCATCACGCCACGTTTCGAATTTCGCGTAGAACATTTCTGGCGCGATGTCGCCCACCACCCTGAGGGCGCGTTCGATGATGGGCGCTTTCTTGTAGCGCATGCGCTTTGAATCGCTTTCAGGGTTCATTGGTGCATTTTGCTGGCCGGCGAGGAATGGATGCCAAGCCGGACGAGAGGGGTTATATTCGATTCGGAAAAGGTTTGGCGAGTGTTTTTGTGGAGGGGCGAGACTGGCTTGTCATTAACCACATTTTTTGCCTCCATTTTTCCGGTATAACACGACGCCATC
>JBAXTC010001136.1:0-1919 GCA_037130375.1 Verrucomicrobiota bacterium
AGTGCGCCGACTGCCGTCGGCGGCTACGTTTTTGTAGGTTCTTGAATCTGCCCTGGGCCGGAGGCAGGGTGGTTTCAAGAAATCGTAGCCGCCGACGGGAGTCGGCGCTAACACTCCGATAATCGAGGAAAAGTGCGCCGACTGCCGCCGTCGGCGGCTACGATTTTGCAGGTTCTTGAATCCGCCCTGGGAGGCTGGTGGCTATCTTCCGATCCATGCCCTTCAGCCCTTAGCATTCAGCCTTTAGCCTTGCGCTCCGCCCTCCTCGACTTCATCTCCGACTTCGCCAATTGGGACAAGTCCACCGCCAAGGAACAGAGGAAGAGAATCACTTACAAACGCTGATGCTGCTGGCCGATTGGGGCAGCCTTGAACTGCTCTATTCTCGCAGGCGGTCTTGAGGCAGCCGTTTTCTGGCAGGCTTCGGCCAGCGTCTCCACTCGCACCGCGCGGCATGGGCCAAAGAGGACAAACTGCCCGCTGACCGCAGGCACCATCCGGACGGTGCGGACCAACCTCCGGTTTGAGCGCATCGCCGTCCACTGCGCCACCGCCCCGTCGCTTAACAGCTTCCAGGACCCCGTCATCCTCGACTGGCAGCCAATCGTCAAAGTCGAGCATTACCGCCTTAAGTAGGATTCCATAAAGCACCCAGTCGAACTCAAGGAAGACGCCACCCTTTACCGCACGGAAGGGAACAAATGCGGCACTTAAGAAACTGGATTTGCAGCGTTGACTCTGGCAGTGGATTTGCTATGTTTCTTTGCCAGACGGGAACGCAAGGTTTTACTTACTCACCGCTCGACATGCCGACAACAGCCTCGGGCGGTTATTGTTCTCTGAACCCATCGGCGATGTATTTCTTCTACTTTGACGAGTCAGGCACCCGCGACCCGGAAATCACCGGAAAGCGAAAGGATGGGACAACGTTCGCCAAGGATCCGTTTTACGTGCTGGTGGCGGTGGGGCTTTACGAGCGTAAATGGCATGCCTTCGATCACGCTATCAGCGACCTGAAACTGCAACTGGCCGACCGCCTCTTTCACACCAGGCACATGAAGCTTTCGCTGGCGGACTGTGAAGTGAAATCGGTCACCCTGCGCATCCCAACCCAACGTGCCAAAGAAAGCGCGTTTCTTGATGCGCTCACCGATGCCGACCGGCTCCGGTTGACCCAGGTTTACTACCAGCAAATCGCGTTGCATAGGATGCCTTTCTTCGCCGTGGTCATTGACAAACGCAAACTGTTGCCCCACATGACTGCGGAGATGATGCACAAGAAGGCGTACGAACTGGTTTTGGAACGGATCGAACGCTTTCTTTATGAATTCCATCCGAACCATCAAGGACTGGTGGTCATGGACGATACCCAGAAGCAACTCAACCATGCGGTCGCCATGAAACATGCGTTCTTCCAGAGGGAGGGCAACCAAAACATGATGTTCCGCCATATCGTGGAGTACCCTTTCTTCACTGACAGCAAGCTCTCCAATGGCGTGCAACTTGCCGACCTCTGCGGCTACAACGTCTATCGCGCCTTCCGCTCTAAAGATTTTGCCTACCCCTATTTCGCACAACTGGTTCCAGCGATTTACTGCTCCGAGCAAACCGTCCCCGATAAGCTCGATGGTTTGAAAATCTTTCCGGACGACTCAGACCTGGCACCCTTTGCATTGGAAGGTTATCGTGTATTTCTCAAGGCGCAGGAAGCAAAAAGGCCCGCCGACGGAGGCGGACCATAAAATGGAACCGGGCTGGGGATATCCATATTTAGCCTACTCAGAGGCACCCGGCTGAAAGGAATATAATCCAAATGCGCTTTAAAACAACAACAAAGATGAAGAAAAGGGAGGCTGGCAGGGCTGATTCAAGAAATCGTAGCCGCCGACGGCAGTCGGCGCTAACACTCCGATAATCGA
>JBAXTC010001137.1:0-1914 GCA_037130375.1 Verrucomicrobiota bacterium
TCATCCGCCGAACAACTCCCCACTGCCGGCCATTGGAAACCTGCCGGTCCAAAGTGATGCTCCGCGAGCGGCCGAATGGGTCTTTGCCACCGCCGCGTCCGCCGAATACTTCCCGCAATTGGTGAATCTGATCGGCAGCATCCATCGGCAGGCCATTTCGCGCCTGTCGAAGATTGTCGTGTACGACCTGGGCTTGACCACGGAGCAGCAGGCCTTTCTTGCTCAACTTGCTGCGGTAAAACTCAAACCGGTACCGGCCTTCTACCCTCATGCGCTTACCTGGTGGACCTGGAAATTGTGGGCGATCAAAGACTGCGCCGAGAACGAGACTGCGGGCTCCTTCCTGTACTGCGATTCGGGCGTTCAGCTCCAGAATGATCCGGCGCCCATTTTCGACCTCATTGCAAAACAAGGACACGCCCTTTGGCATGCTGGCGGCCACCTTAACAGGGATTGGACCACCGCCGAAGTTTACCAGAGCCTGGGGCTTATCAAACAAACCGACACAACGATGCAGCTTCTCGCCACCGTGCAAGGATACGCTGCCCGGGGGCGGACGAAATCAGACCTGATTGACACCGCACTGAAGATGGCTGCCGATGAGCGGCTGCTGCGCCCCTCGGTCGATTGCATGGATAATCGTCACGACCAATCGCTCGTGTCCCTGTTGATCGTGGCAAAGCAGATCCAGTTGCTTGAGCCGCAACCGCTAATTGTCTGGGAAAACTGCTCTGAGCCGGCAAAAGATAAGGCCGTTATTTGGCTCTGCCGCTCCCGGGGAATTGGCGGCCACGATGGTTATCTCTTGCGCAAAGCGGCCGGGACCACGTCCGTCCAGTGCACCACTGCCGCTGCCGTGGTTTCGCCCGCCCGAAACTCGGTGCTGGCGTTGCCGCGAGTCATCTCCAGCGAAAACTCTCTGCGCGGGGAATTCCTCCGTGACCTGGCGCGGCGCTTCGGGGTTCGTGCCTTTGTTGAAACCGGCACCTACTTGGGCGGGACAGCGGAAGCAGCCTCCGAGATCTTCGAGGAAGTCCATACGATCGAGCTTTCGCCCGAGCTTGCTGTACAGGCGAGCGCGCGGCTGGCCCCGCGAAAGAACGTGCGGGTTTATCAAGGCGACTCCTCCGAGCTGCTGCCGCAAATTCTGAAGCAGATTTCGGGGCCGGTATTGTTCTGGCTCGACGGCCACTGGAGCACTGGCCGGACCGCCCGAGGCAAGGTCAACACACCCATCCTCGAAGAACTGCGGGCCATCAAGGAAAGTGGGATAACCGACGCCGTCATCCTGATTGACGATTTACGGCTCTTTGGGAGACCCACGCAGCCGGTGGATGCCTCCTCCTCACTTTACGGCTATCCGGAGCTTAACGAAATCCACCGGGCCGTGTTGGCGCTTGACGGCGGCTATCAATTCCTCGTGCTGGGCGATGCGGCCCTGGCCTGCCCGGCCAGCGCCCAACTCACGCCGTCGCCCGTGGTCATGGCGCTCACCCTGAGCCGGCTGTTTGATGGCGATAATCTCTCCCTCGACGAGATTTTCGAAGCGGAGAAAGTGCTGGGCAATGCGGAAGGCGAGGAGCGTGAGTTAATCCGGGCTTTGTCATCTCAACGGGCCGACGTCGAGCAATGCGGGCTGGGTTTGCATTACCGGTTTTGGAACGCGCTGCTCTTGATGAACGAGAAGAAGTTCCTCGAAGCTGGCAAACAGCTTGTCGCCACCGCCCAACTCGGCTTCAGCCAGTGGCGCCTCCAATGGTACCTGGCCCATGCGCTCATTGGCGCCGGCCACAAGGACGCTGCCATCGAGGTGCTGGACCAGTTGCTCCGACTGGTGCCCGGCTTTTCTCCCGCCGAGGCGCTCCGTCAGCAATTGCGGTCAAACCCCGAGCAAGCCGCCGAGTCGAACCACTC
>JBAXTC010001138.1:0-1912 GCA_037130375.1 Verrucomicrobiota bacterium
CCCCAACAGCCTCCGCGACTCAGGTAGAGTCCTGTTTCCATGTCTCGCAGCAAGATATTCATAGTCCAACTTCAGTATGGCAAACGATAAGCGGAGCACCGGCAGTAATCAATGGCGGTTCGGTTACAATCCAGTTACAAAGCAGAAACGCCAAAGGAAACCTATTTGGCGAGGTGGACTCGGCGATTTCATATCAAGGTGAGCGACGGATAGGCCGTCAGCTTCGCAGCCGATGAATGGGCTGCAGCGGGCTGATCTGACTTCTTTTTGCTGGCGGCTTCTGCCCGGCCAACCTTCTTCATTGCCTTGGCCAGGCGTTTCTGGGCCTTGGTCAGCAGAGAGCACTGCTCGCAGGCCTGGTCTTCCGCCGCGACGGCCAGTTTCTTGGCCTGCTTAGCAGCCTTCCGCGCGCGTTCTTGCACCAGCCTGGCGTGGTCGGCTCTGGCCCTCGTGGTCTTGGCTCTTAATTGCAGTTCGACGGCTTTACGTTTAACAAGTTCGAGTTCCTGCTGCGCCTTGGCCACAGCGTTCTTGAGGTCGCTAAGTTTCATGTCAGATTCCTTTCAACTTTGTCAGTTATCAGCGCCAAGCGGTTCAAATAATTGCGCTGAACTGACTTGCAATCTAAACATTAGAGAAGGCGCAGCGGTTCCGCAAGCTCGAGTTTTTCGGGGCGGGGGTATTTACAGGAGTTCGGCCGCCCTTGTCGCCATCCGGCTCCGCTCGCCCTTTGTCAGCGGCACCACTGCGGTGAACTCCTCCTGGCCGAGGCGATCGGCGGCATAAGAAAGCCCGTTGGAGAGGCTGTCGAGGTAGGGCACATCAATTTGGTGAGGGTCTCCCGAATGACAATGTTCGTATCGAGGCAGTAGGTTTTCTTCATTATTTATGTCCATGATCGGAAGTTGGCCATTTGTTCAAGAATCTGTTGACTGTGGCTTGCACCTGGAAAACCGGGGCAACTTCGATCATCTTGCCAGCCTTAACGCCGACGCATCCCCCTTTTGCCCGGATTCTGTCGTTCAACAAAACCTCGAACAGCAGCCTGCCTTTGGCCTTGCTGGTTTTCCAAATCCATCTTCATCCAAAGCTGGGGCTAAGCGGTTGCCCTCTGTCTGTCAAGTGGGATTGCAGGTTCCTGGTCATAGATCGTTGTTTCGCCGAGTGTGCCGGTCACGTTGACGAGTGGAGCGGGTTCGGGCATCACAACCGCGAAAATGTTGGCGAGGCGGCGATGGATTTTGAACTCCGTGGCCAGCCTGGTGCTCGAAAAGTTGCGGGCCAGATCCGGCTTAGTCGTCCAATCCCCGCTCGTATCGAGGTAAAAACCGGTTTCAAAGTTTTGCAGCATGATTCTCATAGTCCAGTATCATTGTGTCAGCCTACGCGAGGCCGGATCAGGTAACAACGGCGGTGAGGTGACATTCGGGTTACGAAACAGAAACACCGAGAGCGGGTCACCTTGCAGCTTTCCCTGGCCCCACAAGCTGGCCCGGTGTTATGGCCCGCCTCAAAACCGCACGCTCAACGCCGGTTTGACCACCCGACAATGACATTCCATTTGCCTCCAGGCGAATCGGCTGGCTACCTCAGAGGCGAGAGCGGCGCTGTCGTGGGAGGTGGCCTCAGCCATAACGGCCTTCAATGTACTCGGCGGTCTTGGGATGTTTGGGCGTAAGAAAAAGGTCCTCGGTCCGGCGGTGTTCAATCATCTCGCCCAGCAGCATGAAGATACATTCGTCGCTGGCACGGCGGGCCTGAGCCATATTATGGGTCACGATAAGAATGGTGTAGCGACCTTTCAAGCTGAACATCAACTCCTCGATGGCGCGGGTGCCTTTGACATCGAGTGCCGAACAGGGCTCGTCCATCAGGATGACCCGGGGCTTGAGCGGCAAAAGCCGGGCGATGC
>JBAXTC010001139.1:0-1907 GCA_037130375.1 Verrucomicrobiota bacterium
TTGGAACAGCGCAATCTCTCCGACCAACTCATCAGCCTGGGTCACAAACGCCTGCTGCCCAAGAATACACTCGCAGCCCTGGCAACAATCGAAGGCCGCGCTCATGCCTTGGTCGAAGCAAATACGTTTCCTTTCCTTAACGGCCTGGGTCACTTCCTGCCAAATTCAAAGCTGGCTGAGGTGACCGAGAAGCTGGAGGAACTGCAAACTGAATTCTGGGAAGCAAAGAAATCGTTCCTGGAACAATACGCATCGCTCAGGGAAAGCGCATCAAAAGACTGGCGAAAAATGGCTGATAACCTGGTGAAAGACCCAGAGCAGCTCGTCGCCCAGATTGAAGCCTCGTTTCCATATCAAAACCAAATGGAGCGGTACTATGGTTTCGATATCCAACAGTTCCAGATTGCTTTGCCCGAACACATGGCAGCGGAATTGGTTAGCGTCTGTGAACATCAAGCCATCATTGAAGCCCGCCAGAAAGCAGCGCAGGAAGCCGGTCAGAAAATCCGTAATGATGTGGAATCCTTTGTGGCGGATTGTGTTGCATCGTTAAGGGAGCAAACAGCCCAACTCTGCGAAGACATGCTGCAATCGATCAATGGCTGCGAAACGGGCGTGCATCAGAAAACACTCAATCGCCTGGTCCGGTTCATCGATCAATTCACGTCGATGAACTTTGCCAATGACTACGTGATGGAGCAGCAATTGGAGAACGTAAAGAAGGAGTTGCTGTCCAAAACGGCTGAGGAATACAGGGATAGCGCAGTTGCCAGAGCTCGATTGAAACAGGGATTGTCACAACTGGCCAACCAGGCAAAGCAACTCGCCAGGTCCGATGCCAGTGAACTCGTGCAACGGTTTGGTGAAATTGGCCGAAGGAAATTCAACCTGGCTGCCTGATTGACCACCCATGAAAACCAACGAACTGCTCAAGAAACTCGGCCACAAACTGCTCGGGAAGAAAACGATCACCTCGACTGCTGGTGACCTGGTATCTAAGGAAAAGCCCATGAAGATTGCCTGGGTTCACGATGGGTTGGGCATCATCGCACTCCATGAACACTGGAGAAATTGAACCACCCAGAAACAACGATCAATGGGGGTGGGGCTGTGCTGGGTTGCAATGACTTGGCACGGCTCCATCTCCATTCCTCACCAATCATCAATCATTATAAACGAAAGGAAACAACATGGCAGATTATTACACACACTTCAGCTTGATCCTCAAATTGGGAAATGAAACCGAACAGGCGTATGCCCTCGACCTGGCCCATAAAGCCAGCCTCGTGCAACAGGGAAGCGCAGCGCCTGACGACTTCCCCAAAGAACTGGTGGGGGTGATCGAGGACTGGCAATTCGAGACCGTAGCGGATGGTTCCGGATTATTATGGCTGCACTCCATGAACGGGGGCATCGACGCGGCGTGCCAGTTCATTCAACACCTCCTCCAGAAATTCGATCTCGCGCACTCCGTCAGCTTCGAATGGTCCCACGACTGCTCCAAACCTCGTGTGGATGCGTATGGGGGTGGAGCAGCCTTCATCACAGCCAAGGAAATCAAAACGATGAGCACTGCCGCCTGGTTAAACGTGCAGATCGCTTAAACAAACCACAACACACCTGCCCGCTGGTGGCATTAAACCAGCAGACCGGGGATGGGACTGGGCTGGGCTGTAAAAGGCTTGGCTCGGTTGCCATCCCCGGTCATTCCCTTCGTTAAACCCTGGACTGGGGCGTTTAGCTATTAACGGGCGGCCACGATGAAATCCGCAACGCTTACCGTCGAAACTTGCTGGGTGTCGGTTTGCTGGACTGAAAGTTGCCCAATGCGGTTTGCCAGGGATTCGCTCAACAACAACTCAAGTCCCGCGATGCTTACGAGGGCCAGGCAGAGCGAGACGATTCGG
>JBAXTC010000114.1:0-14613 GCA_037130375.1 Verrucomicrobiota bacterium
CCAGTTGGGAGAAATCTATGTGCCCGATGCGCTGGCCTGGGTGAAGAAGTATTTAAGCGACTAGCGAATCAATAGACGATAGTAGTGACTTTGATTGGCGATGCTCTGGGTAACCTGAAAGCGGCCGTTGACGTTGGTCGGAGCGTCAGGCACATCAGCCCACGACGTGGGCGAGAGGCTTGGCGAGGTTTGGAGAACGACGTTCGCGGGCGTGGTTGCCGGCCAGGAAATCCTGACTGAGTTGCCAGTGAATTCGATGAGCAGCACCGGCGACGGCGCCGTGAATTGCACCACTTGCCTGGCGAGGTTATTCGACAGGACTGGATCCGGCTCGACGCCTCTAACGTCAGCTACATTGGTGTAAAGGCCCGGGGTCGCGACGGCCAACTGCAAGGTCACCACTGCCGCCCCCCCATTGGTAAGCTGGTTGATGGCACAGGTCAGCAAACGGTTGGTCACGCTACAGGCGCCGATTGTGGAAGCGGCCGACAGCACGGCGGTGCCCGGAGGCAAGGAGTCCGTGATCTTTAAGCCAGTGGCGTCACCGGGGCCGAGGTTCTCCACCGTGATGGTGAAGGCCAGGCCGGCGGCGGTCACCTGGCTGATCTGGCTGATGGCCAGATCAGCCGAACTCGGAGACACGGTTAACCAGAGTGGGTTGCTGGGATAACCGTCAACACTGACGAACACCGGGGCTGGGCCCTGAGGAATCCCAGGCGGAATGAGCACCTCCAACGAGTTAGCCGTCACGCTCAGGGGCACTGTCGTTACGCTTCCCAAACTGACAATGTTGTTGGCCAAAACAGAGCTAAAACCGCTGCCCTGGATGGTTAATCGGCTTCCGGCTTGGCCCGAGGCTGGGGAAAGAGAGTCGAGCACGACCAAGCTGAAGGGTTGCCCGCTGGTGACTTGGAAGGCCGCCGGATCGCTCGTTCCTTGAGTGGTGGACACCGTCACATTAACCAGCCCGTTCGAAAGTCCCGAAGGAACGACCACCAGCAGGTTCGTCAGATCGAGAATCAACGCCGGATTCGTCCCAAACCGAACCGTGGGATTGGCCGCCGGATCATACTCGGCGACCCGAATCATGACCGGAGTACCGGGAGGCCCCTCGGGCGGTGTCACGGCCAGAATCCTCGGGTGGCCGGCTGTCACCGAGAATTGCAATGAGTCGCTCCTGAAGACTCCAGACGTCAGGGTCACTGGCATATCGCCGGCGGGCAGCCCCGCTGGGACCGTGACGACGCACTGGGTGGAGGTGACACTGCCGACCAGGGCGGCGTTAGTGCCAAAGTTCACCGTCAGGCCGGCCGCGTCCAGATTCTGACCTGTCACCAGCACCGTGCTTCCCGGCGGTCCACTGGTGGGGGATAGACTTCCAAGCACCGGCACTGGCGGGTTGTCTGAGATCGTCAAAGTGATGCTGGTTTGGTTCGTGTTCCCGTCACTGTCATAGCCCATCAACGTGATCGTGTGTACCCCTTGGGACAACTGGTAGCGCTGCACCATCTCACCCGTCCCCAGATCGCCGTCGATATCCGAAGAAAAAGAAAGCGCGCTGCTGGGCAGAAGCCCATCCTCCGGGTCAAAACCAGCTCCCACAAACGTCACCCAGGTGTCGTAGGAGGGGTAAGCAACCCCGGACGCCGGCGAGAGAATGGTCAGGTTGGGACCCTTCTTGGGCACCGTGAAGGCGGCTGACAGGCTCTGCCCCTGGTTGACCCCGTCGCTGGCGACCACGAGGATTCGCGCCTGGGCGCTCCCGCCATAGCCGGCTGGATTCCACAGGAAACTGTTTGAGGTCACACCGCTGGCTAGCGGCAGTGGGGTCACACCGTCTCTCAGGTAGTAAAGGCAATACGTGAGCGGGTCGCCATCAGAATCGGTAGCGGACCAGGTGATGGCGGTGGGGCCGCTGACGGCTTGTCCGGCCGTGGGAGTCAGCACATGCGCGACCGGGGCGTTGGCGGATACGGGCCGACTGTAGAGAACCTGCGCGCCTTTCCGCAGGCGCACTTGGGCGCAACCGGTCGCGAAGGGCGCGCTCACCTCCAGAGCACTGCTCACAATCAGGCCCACGCCCGATTGCTGGAAATCAACGTTAAACGGCTGACTGGACAGGACCACCCCTGACGAATCGAGTTGCTCGAGGGAATAGTCGCCGGCTGCCGCCGCGGGCAGCCCCCCCGCCACTGGCCCACGGATAACCTGAACCTGGTCCATGTTCCCGGCAATATCCACAATGCCGTTCACTGTCAGGAGATCATTAGTGGCCAGATCCAATGGATGAGTCCCAACGCTGAACTGACCAGCCAGATACATCCATTCGGTGGAATCGGGCCAGCGTTGATTAGGCATTTGAGAATTCCCCATTATGCTGAGTTTGCAGAACGGAGTATTGTTGACGATGGCACCGGGGAATCTGACGACTGGCAGATTGGTCGGGTTGGTCGGGATCGAGGTGGAGGCCCCGGCCAGGACAAGGAGCGGCTCTACTACTGCCTCGTCATTGTAGGGATGCAGCGGACATAGGCGCACCGTCCCACTCTCGACCCGATTGCCCTCGGGGACGGCATCGGGGCGCCGCGGGTTGGGTGAAAAAAACCACTTGGTTTGGGCTCCTGCTTCATCATAGGTGTCGTACAGCCCATAACTGTGGCCGAGTTCGTGGGCTACCGAATGGGGATACTTTCCGACAATCACCGAGGGGAGGCCAATCTTCGATAGCCCGGCGGCTTGGTCCGCGATGGCGCTAACCGAGACCTTGTCGGTTACCAAGGCGATTCGATCAATCTGAGCGTCGGGCGCGCGCCCCTGATTGAGCGCCACCCGGCGGTCTTCAAGCGCGTTGAGAATCTGGATGGCCCATTCCTTGAAGGGATTCAAGCCCCACCACCGCAAACGATCCAAGTCGATGACCCCCGAATTGAAAGTGCGGTCAACTTCCAAGGTCAGCTTGGTGTTGTCCACCGGGAAAGCAGCGGCGAGATAGGGTATGGTGTTCGAGATGGCTCGAGCCACTGCGATGGCTTGGCCGGCGCTCAGCCGGTAGTCCACCAGCGCTAGCAGGCGGAGGGGTTTGGTGGTGCGAAAGGTCTGCGTTTGCGGCACATGGAAACGAATGAAATCCTTACGCGCCAGGAAGTCCGTTTTGGTCAGGCCGCTCAGAGAGGGTGGCGTTTGGGACAGATTGGTTCCCGACAAGGCCACGAAGAAATCCCAATCTCCTGCGGGAATCTGCTGGCGCCCGGGCAAGTCCCTGCCGAAATAGAAGTTGATCGAATCGCGGAGGTAGAACTGCTCGATGTCGCTGTAGCTGTCCTTGGCGGTTGGGTGATCAATGCACAGCAACTGGCCGGTGTTGTCCGAATGTGGCGAAGGCGCGTTGGGAGCGAAAGGCGAGCCGGCCATCTGCTGTTCCCCGTTAAACACATACAGCAGGCCATCGAGATTCTGGATTGACCGTCCGCTTTGAACGAAGGCGCGCAGCACCGTCGGGTGGTTCGCCACCAGCAGCTTCCCCAACGAGTTGGTGGTGCCTTGGCTCAACTCAGGGCGAATGCTGATCACCTCCAAAGCATCCGTTTGGAAGACGTTGACGCTACCAGTGGCGACCTTCAATGTTCTGGGCCCCAGGTCGGCATTCGCATTGACAAACAGATCAGCCTGGATTTGAGTAGGATTCACCGTCAGATTGCTCAGCACTAAATTGGCATCCGGAGCATCGTTCTTGAGAAACGAGGGCACCGAACCACTGGTGAAACCTTGGCCATGAATGGTGATGCGCTCCACCGTCCCGCGCGCGGCCACTTTCTGATCCAGGATAACATCCGGTTGTCGGACATCGAGCTGGACCTGGGAGGTGTATGAAGTGGCTCGGAGGTTATCCGCCGTAATAACGAGGGTGCATGTGTAATGACCGGGTGCGAGTCCGGTGGCGTTGGCCGTCAGCGTCAGGTTCGTTTCGCTCCCGCTATACCCGGCGTCCTGCCAGTTTGGGAGATCATTGCCCGCGCTGGGCGAGACGCTCAGCCAGGAGCCCCCGTTGGCCACGGTGGTCTTCCAGTGGTAGAGGTGATCCGGCCCAAGGTTAATGAGCCCTACCTGCTGGGTGGCGCTGGTGCCGGCATCAACACGGGAGAAGTAAGCTGCTGGATACACGCTCACTGTGTTGTTGGTGGCGTACTCCACCCTCACATTCAGGTTTACGGACGGGTTCCACTGGCCGGGGGGAAGGAACGTGCCGGTGGCGGTGAAGGTGATCGTGCCATCGTAAACGCCCTTGAGCTGGCTCGAACTGGCCGCTTGGATTTGGATCAGGAGATATTGAGACCCGTTCACGGGGAACTGACCCGAGGCTGGATGCACAGAGATGGCGCTGGCGGCCGCCCCCAGGCTTCTCCCCGATTGATCAGGCACATCCGGGTTGACCGTGGCGGTCCAGGACACCGGCCCCGCCGATGAGCAGACCAATTGCAGCCAGTCATTGGTCGGAGGCCCGCCTCTCACCAGGGGGAGGTAAGGGGAGGCGGTGAAACCCAAGACGTCATGGGCCTGTGCCCGCAATGGCGGGTTGAGGGAGGCGGAAAGGACCAGGGCACCAAACAGAATTACAATCGTAGTCTTCATAAGCTTCAGGGCCATCTGAGTTGCATGTCTGGCGAAGTGTTACGGGTTTACCAACTGGAAGAAACGGCTGTTGTTCGTTGCACCCACCGTTGCCTGAAACAGCGGGCCTGAGACCGACACGTTACTGACGGTGGTCCAGAGAATTGGTGGGGCGAGCGAGGGCGCGGAACGCAGCCGATAGTCAGCGAAGTTTGTGGGCCACGCCATCGTGAGGGTGTTGCCCGCACGGGTCAGCGTCAGGGTTGGCCCCGCGGCCGGCAACCGATCCAGCGCGGCGACCTGCGCGTCCGTCAGCGCCACGTCATAAATGCGAATGCGCGCGGCTTGGCCCGCCGAGGCATAGGTTGTGTTGTCCGCGAAGAATCGGAGCACGCCATCGGCTCCCGGTCCGACGCTGCCGATGGCGTCCGGGAACTGGATGGCTGCGCTCCCGCCCATGTAGCCGCGCACTGTGCCGTCCGCCGCCCGCGTCAAGGCGAACTGGACGAACTGGCCGGCCGCGACGGCCTCGATCGAGCCGTCCAGCACGGGCCAGTAACTCAGCCGTCCGTTATGCACGTACCATCCCTCGTCGGTGCCAATCGCTTGGAACCCGAGCAGCCGCCGGTAGTAGGAGACATCCTCCAGAGCAGCCAGAATCACGACCGAGTACACATTGCTCGGGATGACGCTCTGGCCGGGTTGAAGCAGCAGGCCGTCGTTGAAGCCAAAGGTCAGAACGGTGCGGGGCAGGCCGTCCACCGTGGCGGTCACAAACGCATTGCTGCCCAAGTTGGACAAGGCCGGCGGGTTGCCCACCGAGCTGAGCAGGGTGTTCTGGAAGCGGTAATCGGCACGCAAGCCGGGCTGAGTGATGGGCCCCACCGAACACTTGCCCGCGCTGCCTGCGGCATAGATCGCCACGACCTCATTTGACGAGAGTCCCCGATCATAGTAGGAGATTTCATCAATCAGGCCGTGAAAATACCGCGTGGGCGTCCCCCCGCCCCACGAGCAGCCTATCTCTGCATCGCGCTGATTGTTGACCGGCAGAGCGGTCTGATTCAGGGTGCTCTGCAGCGCGCCGTCCAGATAGATTTGGAGTTGCGTGCCGGTGAACACGCCCGCCAAGTGATGCCATTGGTTGTCCAAAACGCTGGAGAGGGTGTTGACCTCAGGGAAATTGGCTCCAGAGGAACTTCCCCCAGTGCCGTAACCGAATCCTACGGTTCCGTTTGCATTGCCCTGGAGCAGCCAACCCGTGCCATCGGTGAACCCGTGCGATTTATCCACGATCAAAAATATGCCGCCGGCAGTGAGCTGCTGCGGATTGGCTTTGATCCAGGCCTCGACGCTGAAGGGACCCGTCGGATTGAGTGAAGCCGGGTTGGGAATATCCACCCAGCCCGAAACGCCGTCGAAGCTAAACGCCTCTCCCACTTCGCCTGGAGCGAAAGCGGTGCCACCCATCGCCACGCCGTTGTTCGTGCCGACACTGTCGGCGGCACTGTCGTTGCCACTCCACCAAGAAACAATGCCGGCAGGCGCTGGCACGCAGTTCGACGGAGCCGGACTGACCGTCAGGAGGGCGTTGGAGCTGAGAATGAAACCCGCCGCGTTACTTACGAGCACGGAATAGTTGCCCGCCTGGCCAAGTTGCACGTTCGTCAGCGTCAACGTCGGATTGGTCGCGTTGGCCAAGTTCGTGCCGTTGACCCGCCATAGATAGCTCAACGGCGGCGTGCCGGACGCTGTGACGCTGAAAGTGACATTCGTTCCCGCTGTCACTGTCTGGCTAGCGGGTTGGGTCAAGATTGTCGATGGCGTCGCGCCCGCGCACTTGCCCTCGGCGCCGACCGTATAGATTGACGCAATTTCACCGCCGGACAATGCTCGATTATAGATGGACACCTCATCAATCAGTCCGTCAAAGTGCCGGCTCAGAGTCGAGGGGTCTCCACCGATGTTCAATGGGTTGTGCGACGGCGTCATCGTCCCCGTCACAGCCCGGGAATTGGCCAGCATGCCGTTGACATAAAGGCGGAGGGTCGCCCCGTCATAACTGCCCGCCAAGTGCGTCCACCGGTTGGCCGCCACGGGACCGCTCCCAGTGCTCTGCCATCCCCCGCTTCCTACATAGACCCAGAAAGCAACCAACTCGGTGCCGGCGAATTCCAGGGAGTATCCGTCGCTCGTTGTCCCGGCATCTCCCGCTTTCTTGACGACGGGATCATTGGCACCCAGTTGGCTGCGTTGATAAATCCAGGTTTCAACCGTGATCGTGTTGGTCGGGGCCAAAGCTGGATTATCCGGCACCGAAACATACCCGCCCGACGGCAGATCGAAAGCGCCACCAACCAAGCCAGCAGCAATGGCCGCGCCGGCTTGAAGTGAACCGTTGCTTGAGCCGAACACATCACTCGCATCGTTATTCCCCGTCCACCACGCAACCATGCCGGCGGGCGCTGGCACGCAGTTCGACGGGGCCGGACTGACCGCCAGGAGGGCGTTGGAGCTGAGGACGAACCCGACCGCATTGGTGATCCGCACGGCGTATTTACCTGCCTGGCTAAGTTGCACGTTCGTCAGCGTCAACGTCACATTGGTCGCGTTGGCCAGGTTCGTGCCATTGAACTGCCATAGATAGCTCAACGGCGGCGTGCCGGACGCCGTGACGCTGAAAGTGACATTCGTTCCCGCCGTCACTGTCTGGCTAGCGGGTTGGGTCAAGATTGTCGGCGGCAAGACAGAGGAACCTTCCACCGTCAGGGAAAATGCAGTTGGATCCAGTTTCGGAGTTAGCTTGAGTCCGCCGCCGAGTTCCAGCCCGTTGTAGCTGGTGAAGGAACCAGAGACGGACGGATAGGTGAGCAGTTGGAACATGTTGCTCAGGGCCGGTGTGTAACCGGAAAGCAGACTAACGCTGAATGGGCCGTTGAGCGTCAATGGGGCTGAGCAGGCGATCCGGCCGTAGTCCCCGTCACCATTGAGCCGAGCTGCCAGACTGCCGGCGGCGTTGGTAAAGGCGGCATCGAACGTAAGGAGGCCGCGCTGGGATTCCACCGTGCCCGTGTTCAGGAATGGAATCCCACTCACTGCGGCCGTGTTCGTGCCGCCGCTCTTGCGAAAGGTGCCCGCGTTGGCAATCTGCATTCCCGGCCAGCCCGAACTGGGGTAGATCGTGTAGTCGCCCTGCACCTCCACCAACCCGCTGGCCTGATTGACGATCTGCGCGTTGTTCGCATCGAAGCATAAGCTGCTGGCCAACGTCAGCGTCCCGGCGTTGGTGATTGCTCCGTCCAGATACTTGGTCGTTGCCCCGCTGAGCGTTAACGACCCGCTGGCCGCGATGGACCAGTTGCCGCCGAGGTTGCCTCCGCTCCATTGCATGGCCGTCGCCAGCGTGCCGCTGATAGCGGGCGTGCCATTAACCACGCCCACAAAGCCCGGCCCGATGAACACGGCGCCCGAGGCCAGCGTGAAGCTCCCGCCGCTGAACGTCACCGCCGCGCCTGCTACTGCGGCCGTGCAGGTTCCGGCCAGCGCCCCACCGCTCTGCAAGTCCACCCGCCCGATCAAGGATTGGATGCTGCCGGTATTGTAGAAGGGAAAACCGGTCACCACGCAGGTGTTGGTGCCGGCGCTCTTACGAAAGGTACCCGCGTTGATAAATTGCATGCCCGACCAGCCCGAGCTGGGGTAGATCGTGTAATCGCCTTGCAGATCCACCAGCGCACCGGCCTGGTTGACGATTTGCACACCGCTGGCGTTATACACCAGCCCGCTGGCCAGCGTCATCGTTCCGGCATTGGTGATCTGCCCATCGAGGTATTTCGCCGCGGTCCCGCTCAGGGCAAACAATCCGTTGGTGGCAATCGACCAGCCGCCAAGGATTTCGCCTCCACTCCAACCCATGACGGTCGCCAACGTCCCACTTAAGCTGATGGTCCCTCTCGTCATGCCCACGAAGCCTGCGCCATTGAATACCGCGCTGGGGAGGAGCCCGAAACTGCCACCGTTGAACGTGATGGCCGTGCCCGAGGTCGTCGTGCAAGTTCCGGCCAGCGTGCCGCCGCCCTGAAATTCCAAGGTTCCGCTCAGTGCTGCCACGTTGCCAGTGTGGAGGAAGGGAATCCCACTCACAGTGGCAGTGTTAGTGCCGGCGCTCTTGCGAAAGGTACCCGCGTTGATGAATTGCATCCCCGACCAGCCCGTGCTGGGATAGATCGTGTAGTCACCTTGCAGGTCCACCAGCGCGCCCGGTTGGTTCACCACCTGAACGCTGTTCCCATCAAATGCCAGCCCGCTGCCCACGTTGATCGTCCCGGCGTTGGTCACTGTTCCCGCCAGATACTTGGTCGCCGCTCCGCTCAGCGACAGCACCGCGTCATTGGCCACCAGCAGTTGGCCATACAGCGTTCCGCTCAGCCAAGTCAGCGAGCCGTGCAGCGTGCCGTTGATCGCCACGTTGTTCACGATTACCGCTCCGGTCACCGTGCCTGCGGGAGCGAGCGTCAAGGTCGTCCCCAAGCTCAACGCGCCGCTTTGGATGGCCAGTTGCCCGCTGTTCACGAATGGAATCTGCAGCGTCAAGTTTCCGCTGCCCGCGCTCTTGCGGAAGGTGCCCGCGTTGGCAATCTGCATTCCCGGCCAGCCTGAACTGGGGTAGATCGTGTAGTCGCCTTGCACCTCCACCAACCCGCTGGCCTGATTGACGATTTGCGCATTGTTCGCATCGAAGCATAAGCTGCTGGCCAACGTCAGCGTTCCGGCGTTGGTGATTGCTCCGTCCAGATACTTGGTCGCTGCGCCGCTGAGCGTTAACGACCCGCTGACCGCGATGGACCAGTTGCCGCCGAGGCTGCCTCCGCTCCATTGCATGGCCGTCGCCAGCGTGCCGCTGATAGCAGGCGTGCCATTGGCCACGCCCACAAAGCCCGGCCCGGTGAACACGGCACCCGAGGCCAGCGTGAAGCTCCCGCCGCTGAACGTCACCGCCGCGCCTGCCACTGCGGCCGCGCAGGTTCCGGCCAGCGCCCCGCCGCTCTGCAAGTCCACCCGCCCGCTCAAGGATTGGATGCTGCCGGTGTTGTAGAAAGGGAAACCCGTCATCACACAGGTGTTGGCGCCGGCGCTCTTACGAAAGGTACCCGCGTTGATAAATTGCATGCCCGACCAGCCCGAGTTGGGGTAGATCGTGTAATCGCCTTCCACGTCCACCAACCCGCTCGCCTGGTTGACGATCTGCGCATTGTTCGCGTCGAAGCATAAACCGCTTGCAAGCGTCAGCGTCCCGGCGTTGGTGATCGGCCCATCGAGGTATTTCGCCGCGGTCCCGCTCAGGGCAAGCCATCCGTTGGTCGCAACGAATAATGCGCCTTGGATGCTGCCGCCGGTCCAATTGATTTGGCCGGCATTGGTAAAGACAGGGGAGATGGCGACTGAACCAGTGGCGATGTTGAGCGTGTCGCCGGCGACGGGGATGCCATTGGGCGACCAGTTTGCCGGGTTGTAAAAGTCCGTTGAAACGCTGCCCATCCAGGTTCGGGTGGCAGCCGGTGCGCTGGAGAGAATGCCGAGTAAGCTCAGGCTCGCCAGGAAAAGCGCTCGTTGCATGGGATTTGGCTTATGGAGGATGGAACCTCCCTTGGAGTCAAGGGAGAGTCTTTTCATGGCGAAACGCGGCGCATTGGGCGTGCGCTGACCAGCAATCAAGCTCTGGCAGCGGAGCCAGGCTTCTACGGTGACTTGCCCCGCGGTGGCGGGTGAGCGGTGATCGCCGTTTGCCATGCTTTCGACTATAAGCCCAAATCCTTGGAACAGCAATCGGAAAATGATCGGAAAATGATCCGTGTGGGTGGCAAATCCGGTTGGGGAATAACTCATCATCCAACTGCTGAGCTGCCGATCATGCAGGTGACCGCCTATGTCGATATTCGTGAGGCCGCTTTTGCGCCTTAGACCTGCAATTCCGCTCGACAGAGCCAGTGGCTTTTTCCCATCATCCGAAGCAAAACTATGCCAGGCGCCGAAGTCCCAATTCAATACCTCCTAACCCTTCCGCCGCGCATGGCCGAGGAGTTCGCAGCGCTCGAAGATCGGCGGCGGCCTGAATGGTTCGCCTCCTGCGATCCGGGCGGCCAGCCGCTGGGCTCGGGCGGTGGCACGGCTAATCTGCTGGCCGAAGCGTGGCGCGCAACGGCGCCCGAGGTGTCCTTCACCGACTGGTTGCGACAGAGCCGCAAGCTCATTCTGCACGCCGGGGGGCAGAGTCGGCGATTGCCCGCCTACGCACCGACGGGCAAGTTGCTCATGCCGATTCCGGTGTTCCGTTGGTCGCGCGGGCAGCGTCTCGATCAATCGCTGCTGGATTTGCAACTGGCCGATTACCAGCGGGTGCTGACCCACGCCAGCCCGCAGACAGCCGCCCTGATTACCAGCGGCGACGTGCTGCTGCGCTTCGCGCGCGAGCTGCCACCTTTTCCCGAAGTGGACGTCCTCGGGCTCGGCATGTGGGTAGCGCCCGAGAAGGCGAAGGATTTCGGCGTCTTCTTTTCCCCACGCCGCCACCCGACCGAGCTCGCGTTCTTCCTGCAAAAGCCTCCTGCAACCAGAATCCGTGAGCTGGCAGAAACGTATCTTTGCCTGGTGGATACGGGCATGTGGCTGTTGAGCGAGCGGGCGGTGCGGGTGCTGATGGAGTGTTGCGGGTGGCAGGCGGGCGAGTTCGCTGGAAGCGGACCGCGGCGCTATGAGCTGTATGCGCAATTTGGCCTCGCGCTTGGCAAAACCCCGGCGGTCCAGGACGCGGCGGTCAATGCCCTCTCATGCGCTGTCGTCCCGCTGCCGGAGGCCCAGTTCTTCCACTTCGGCGCCAACCAGCAGTTGATTGAGTCCGTCTCTGCCCTGCAAAACCTTGTGCTCGATGAGTCTAAAGTCAGCGGCGCTGCCGTGGGTCAACAGCCGGATCAGGTGACGCAAAACTCTCGCTTCGACGCCGCCTTGCGGCGGCAAGGCAATCACAGCCTGTGGGTCGAGAACAGTGTCGTGCCGGCCACTTGGCAGATCGCTTCCCAACACGTTCTCACCGGCGTGCCGGAAAACGATTGGACCCTGCGCCTCAACCCAGGCGTGTGCCTGGACTTCGTGCCTATTGGGCAGGACAAATTCTGCGTTCGCGCTTACGGGTTCAATGACACGTTTCACGGCCCGCTCGGAGACGATTCGACGCGTTGGCTCGGGCAAACGGCGCGCGACTGGTTCGACGCGCGCGGACTTAAACCAGAAGATTGCGGTATCGATCCCCAGGCGGACATCCAGTTCTGCCCAATTTTCCCCGTCATTGCCGCTGCCCACATCGCGCCGGCTTTTGTGGAATGGCTTTTTGCGCCTGACCCGGTGGTCCAAGGTGGATATGCGGCACAGTGGCGCGGTTTGCCCCGGCTCTCGGCACAACAGATGCTCGAGCAGGTCAATTTGCCGCGGCTTCACCAGCAGCGCGATGGATTGCGCCAGGGTTGTTTGCTGCCCATGTTGAAGAATTTCCGCCGAAGCATCTTCTTCCGGCTGGACCTCGAAGCGACCGCCCGCGATTTTGCCTCCGGCACGAACGGCTTGCCCGAGTTGCGCTTCGGCCACGACGACGATCCGCTGCGGCTGGTTCACGACCAGATGTTTCGGTCCGCCGTGCTGCGTCATCGTAACGAACCGGACTGGCAGAAGTTCGAAGCCGAGGCCTTTGCGCGCCTTCGCGAGATGATCGCCCACGAGGCTCAGCTCGCCCCGGCTTGCCCGCGCCGCAAGGTTCTGGAGGACCAGATCGTTTGGGCGCGCAGCCCGATCCGATTTGACCTCGCCGGCGGCTGGACCGACACACCCCCCTATTGCATCGAGCAGGGCGGCAAAGTGCTCAACCTCGCCGCCGACCTCAACGGCCAGCCCCCAATCCAGGTATTCGCGAAACTTTCCGAGCGCCCGGAACTGGTCATGCGCTCGATCGATCTCGGGGTCGAGGAGCGGGTTCGCACCTATGCCGAGCTGGACACTTTCGGCCAGCCGGACCGCCCGTTCGCGCTGGCCAAAGCGGCGTTTGCGCTGGCGGGATTCCTGCCGCGTTTTCATGCCAATGGCGGCTTCTCTTCTCTGGAGCAACACCTGCGCGATTTCGGTGCCGGCATTGAGCTGTCATTGCTCTCCGCCGTGCCGAAAGGCTCGGGCCTCGGCACCAGCAGCATTCTCGCCGCCACCGTCCTGGCCGCCCTGGGCGACCTCTGCGGGCTGGATTGGGACCGCAACGTGCTCTTCACGCGCACCCTGGCGCTGGAACAAATGCTCACCACGGGCGGCGGCTGGCAGGACCAGGCAGGCGCAATTTTCCGCGGCATCAAATTGATCGAGACCACGCCGGGCCTCGAGCAAAAACCCTCCATCCGGTGGCTGCCGCATCACCTGTTCGACCACGAATACGCCAACCGTTCGATACTGCTCTACTACACGGGCCTGACGCGCCTGGCGAAGAACATCCTGACGGAAATCGTGCGTGGGATTTTTCTTAACTCACCGGCACACCTCGGGATCATCGCCGACATCGGGGCAAATGCCGATCTGGCCAGCGCCGCGATCCAGAAATGCGATTATCCGATGCTGCTGGCGGCCATCCGCAATAGCTGGTCGCTCAACCAGCGTCTGGATGCCGGCACCAATCCGCCGGCGGTCGAGCAAATCCTGGCCGGCATCAAGGATTATCTCGGCGCGGCCAAGTTGCTGGGCGCGGGCGGTGGCGGCTACCTGCTCCTGTTCGGCAAAGACGAAGCCGCAGCCGCCAGAATCAAGCAACTGCTCACCTGCCATCCTCCAAACGCCCGCGCCCGTTTCGTCAATTTCAGCCTCTCGGAAACAGGCCTCCAACTGACGCGAAGCTGATTACCCTCAAAGCCGCCTCTGTCGAACAGGCGGCTAATCGCAGCGGACGCGTCTCATAGCAGGAATTGCTTTGTGACGCGCCGCCTGAATGCGTTGCGACGACCTTCAACGTTCGGGACCAGCGCCCGGCCTTCGCGGCCGGGGCGCTGGCACGAATCTATTGCAGGCGATAGAAGCGCCGGACCGCGCCGATGGCGCTGGTCACCGTGTAATTGCCCCCGACAATCGTTGGCGACGGCGCCACCGAGAGCCAGTCAGCCGGCGCTGCCGGCAGGTTGGTTACGGAATAGAGGGCGAAGCACGGGTAGGCGGTCGGCCAGGAAATCACCACGTTCGTGCCCGCTGTCGTAATGGCCAACGGTGGCCGTGCGGGTGTCAATGCAGCGCGGATTTGGAGGTTCCCCCAAGCGCTGCCGTCGTAGCCGCCCGCGCAAATGTAGTAGGTCGCACCACAACTGACCGGGACAGCGACCTTGGATTGGAAGCCGCACGAATCGTCGTTGCAGCCCAGCGAAGACAGCGCGCCGCACGCGCCGCGGAACACCTCGATCTTCGTGTCGAAACCGCTCGGGCAGGTGTCCACCGTCAGACTGCCCGTTCGTGCCGCCGTATAAGCAAACCACACGCCCTTGGATATTCTGTTGGAAATCGAACACGGCATGCTCGCATCATCCAAGGCGGTGCCCGTGTTTTCCGCGTAATAAGCTCCATCGCTCAAGACAAACGCCCCGGCGCAGGTGTCATTCGGTGGCAGCGTCGTCCGGGCGCGGATTTGGAGGTTACCGAATGCGCCCCCCCACCCGCCCGCGCAGATGCGATAAGTCGTCCCTGCGACGCACGAGAAACCGACGGAAGATTGCAGGCTCGGACCGAATCCGCAGTCCGAATCATCGTTGCACCCCAGCGATGTCAGCGCACCGCAGACGCCGCTGAACACCTCGATCTTTGTATCGAAGTCGCTCGGGCAGGTGTCCACGATGGCCCAACCAGATACTGGGGGTGTATAGGTGAACCACACTCCGTGATAGTCTATGCCCAGGCAAGGCAGTCCGGAATCATCCGTCGCGCAGCCTGTATGCTGCG
>JBAXTC010001140.1:0-1907 GCA_037130375.1 Verrucomicrobiota bacterium
ACAGACAAGTGCCCGGCTGGGTGGTGCTGAGCGAACGGCCGCTGGCGGAGAGGGTCGCGTGCAACGGCGGATCCATATCCTCCATCAGCGCAGTGGATAGCTCCGTGGGAAACAGTGCCGGCGTCGTATCCGCTGGCGAGTCACCAAGTACGAATAGCTGCGGGTGCTGGGGCCAGTCACAATAATACCAGTCCACTTCGTAGGGCCAGGTCACCCCCATGCGGCCTTGGTGCTGCCAGTAGATTTCCAACGACCATGGCGCGTCCCAGGTCCGCTTGATGGCAAAGGCCCAGTTGTTCTTCGGCCCGGTTTGGGCATACACATAGGCCGTGTCGTTCAGACCATGCGTCACGTTGGGCAGGATGCCATTGATGCCATCCACGTTGGCCCAGTAAGTGTCCACCGGCATGAGCCGCGACCCCACGTCCGCGTCCACGAGTTGCACCAGCGGTTCCAGCACCTGGACGATTTCGAGGCCGTCGGGCTGGACCTGTTGCCGGTAACTGCCTTCCTTGTAGTATTCGATCAGGAACATGCCGGAGACGGCTTTGGCGTGCAGTTGTTTCTGTGCGTCGAGCCAGACGCCGGAGAGGACGTTAGTCGTCGTGGTGACAACGCCGCCGTTGGTGGTGGTGGTGACATCATAGACCGGCGACGGCACCTCGGAGTTGTAATGAATCACCGGGAACAAGCCCTGAAGACTGACCACGGGCGCGTCGTAGGGCGACTCGGTCCAGAACAGCCGCGCCGGCCGCTTGGCGGGGACCGCGCTGACGTTAAGCACCTGCCGGTTAGTCGTCCCGGTCAGGGTAAGCCACTCAATGACGATGTTATTGGGCTGAGCAGCGATGATCTGGTGCGTGGACGGCACCCAGAAGGCACCGCCGTCGGGGGATTGGTAATAGACGGTGGCGTTGTTGCCATAACTCACGGCCACGAAATTGGCGGGCGGCTGGTTAGTATCGGTGCCGGGCGGCGGTACGATCGGGCTGCCCAGCGAGACATCGGAGCGGATGCCTTCGACCGGCTGACCGAAGGAACACTGCGCCAGACCGTAGCTACCGCCCTTCGGAAGGGTGTTGGTTGAGTTACCCAACACACTGCCACCGTACAAGGCTGTCGAAGCGTTTGTGCCAAAGTAATTAGTGAAGGGTCCGCCCGCCGGGCTGGGAGCGAACCAGCGGTTTTGGTAAGTGGTGTCGAGGTTGTAATCGCCGGCGCGGACGGCCGGAGAGAGTAAGCAAGCCAGCGCCAGAGCCAGCGGAGCAAATCCGAAATCCGAAATCCGAAATCCGAAGGAAGCCCGAAATCCGAAATACGAAGACGCGGCTGGTAGCGTAGGACAGGCGTCGCGCCTGTCTCCATCTTTAATCCCATTCTTCACTGCATGGTGAGCACTCCAAACCGGGCGGAGGCTTTTTACCCAACTTTTGTTGCTTGATGTCAGAGACAGGAGCGACGCCTGTCCCACGGCACACGCCGGGCCGTGACACCCGATGCCTCCCGCCGGGAGGCATTCGGACTTCGGATTTCGGGCTTCGGATTTCATTCGGATTTCGGGTTTAGGATTTCGGCTTTCCCGCTGGAACCCTTGCGCCTCATTGCACCCGCATGATATAGGCCAGGACGTAGAAGGGCGGCATGGTGTTGTGGGCCGTGTTACTGCCGTTGCTTTGGATGCTGATGCCGGTGATGGCGGTGAGTAATTCGGCGGCGCCGGTACCTCTCGGCGTGCGGTCGGTGAGTTGAAACGCGCCGCCATTCCAGCCAACGCCGTCACTGTCGTAAAAAGTGAAATTATGACCATGTCCGGCATCAGTCACCCCGTGGGTGTGGGAGGGCATTTCGGACGTGGTCAGCGCGTGGTTTTCTTCGCCGCCAGCCTGGCCGACCGAGCGCGCCGTGAG
>JBAXTC010001141.1:0-1905 GCA_037130375.1 Verrucomicrobiota bacterium
TGAACAGGCGGCCCGCTCGCCTCCACCAACTGCTCGATGCTGGCATCGCTGCCAAATTGGGCAACAGACATTGCGGTCAATCTAAGGCCTCAGTTGGCGCCGACTGCCGTCGGCGGCTACACCAATGGGTCCAACTCGAATCACGCCCAGATTGCGGGCTTTCTGGAGGGCTTCGCTGCGGGTGGAGGCTTGGAGTTTCTCATACACATTCTTGATGTGCGTATGGATGGTGTGCGGGCTCAGACCAAAAGCTTGCGCCATCTCCTTGTAGGATTTCCCGAGGGCGGTACTGGTCAGGATGTCCTTTTCCCGCTGGCTCAACAGTTGATTTTCCGGCGTGCTTTGCGGCATCTGCAGTTCCTGGATTACTTTGCGGGCAATTTTCGGGCTCATCGGCGCGCCGCCCTGGTGCAGGCTGCGCAAGGATTCAATCAACTCGCGCGGGGGAGAGCCTTTGAGCAGATAGCCCGAGGCGCCAGCTTTGAGCGCAGCAAAAACGGTGTCACGATTTTCGGAGATCGTATAGACCAGAATCTGCAAGTGCGGCATGTTCGGATGCACCCTGCGGATCAGGTCCACCCCGGAGATGCCCGGCAGATCCATATCGACCAGCATCACATCGGCGTTCTGCCAGGGCATTTCCCGCAGCGCGGCCTCGGCGGAGGGATAGGCGCCGGTCACGCAAAACCCCGGCTCGCCTTCGAGCAAGAGCCGGAGGTTTTCCAGCAGTGACTTGTTATCTTCTATAATGCAAATGTTCATGTTCACCGGCGACCAGGGAACTCGACGAGGACCGAACCCTTGAAAACAGGCTATTCCCCGCAATCCAAGACGAACCTTTCTTGCCACCAACATTCTTTATACAATAAAAACAGGGTATCTGCATATACCCCGTACGGGTGATTTTTGGGGTATCCCCCCACCGAGGCTGCAAAGGGAGCGAACTCAGATCACGCCCAGATTGCGGGCTTTCCGGAGGGCTTCGCTGCGGGTGGAGGCTTGGAGTTTCTCATACACATTCTTGATGTGCGTATGGATGGTGTGCGGGCTCAGACCAAAGGCTTGCGCCATCTCCTTGTAGGAATTCCCCAGGGCGATAGCGGCCAGGATGTCCTTTTCCCGCTGGCTCAACATTTGATTCTCCGGCGTGCTTTCTGGCATCTGCAGTTCCTGGATTACTTTGCGGGCAATTTTCGGGCTCATTGGCGCACCGCCCTCGTGCAGGCTGCGCAAGGATTCAATCAACTCGCGCGGGGGAGAGCCTTTCAACAGATAGCCCGAGGCGCCAGCTTTGAGCGCGGCAAAAACGGTGTCGCGGTTTTCGGAGATCGTATAGACCAGAATCTGCAAGTGCGGCATGTTCGGATGCACCTTGCGGATCAGGTCCACGCCGGAGATGCCCGGCAGATCAATATCGACCAGCATCACATCGGCGTTCTCCCAGAGCATGTCCCGCAGCGCGGCCTCGGCGGAGGGATAGGCGCCGGTCACGGAGAACCCCGGTTCGCCTTCGAGCAACAGGCGAAGGTTTTCCAACAGCGGCTTGTTATCTTCTACGATGCAGATTTTCATATTGGCGCGGAATCGCTGGCCTGCGCTGTTTCCGAGTCGGCGGGAGTTTTCAAGGGCAGCGGCAATTCAAACACCAGTTGGGTTCCCTGCTCGCTGCGGCACGTCATCGTCCCCCCCAGCTCCTGAATTCGGGCCGCCATGTTCGCCAGCCCGCGGCCCGAACCCGGCGCGGCACCCATGCCCCGGCCATTGTCCCACACCGTCAGGCGAAAACGCGACGGCGTGAATTCCATCAGGGCCGCGACGCGCCTGGCACCGGAATGCTTGACCGCATTGGTGACTGACTCCTTGAACACCCGGAAGAGGGACATGCCTGGAAACAGACCCGGCCCC
>JBAXTC010001142.1:0-1905 GCA_037130375.1 Verrucomicrobiota bacterium
CGCCAAAGGCGTGACATTGCTGCGGGCGCTGCCGGTGTGGTCGGAACCGCTCGGGCTGTCGGGGAAGTGTGATGTGGTCGAGATGGGCAGTCCACTGTCCACCGTCCAGAGTCCAAAGTCGGAAACGTTGTTAGAGCCTCCTTACGCCGGCTGCTACATCAGGCTGGCGCCGGTGGAGTATAAGAAGGGGAAGCGGCGGGTGTTTGAGAATGATGATGCGCAGCTTTGCGCGCAGGCGCTCTGCCTGGAGGAGATGTTTGGCGTGACGGTGGAGCGCGGGGCGGTGTTTCACGCGGCCAGCAAGCGGCGGCGCGAGGTGGTATTCACGCCGGAGCTGCGCCAGCTCACGAAGGACGCGATTGGCGCGCTGCATGAGCTGGTGGCGGGATTTCAGCGGGCCGATTCGAGATTTGAGACGCCGGCTCTGCCCGCGGCGGTGTTCAAGCCGGCGTGCGAGGAATGCTCGCTATTCCAGATCTGCCTGCCGCAGGTCACCGGCGTGCCGGGCGGAGCGGCCCGCGCCGCGCACCGGCTGTTTGAGATTTGAGGGAGCGCATGGCTGATATTCAACAAAACACGCTGTATTTGACCACGCACGGCAGCTACGTGGCGCGGGATCATTTGACCTTGCAGGTCGAGGTGCCGGTGTACCCCGACGACCTGCCCCGCGAGGAGCGCTGCCGCGAGCGCGCGGTGGACTGGCGCAAGCTCTCCATCCCCATTCACATGCTGGAGTCCGTCTGCGTCTTCGGGGCGAGCAGCCTCAGCCCGCCGGCGCTGGATTTGTGCTGGGAGCACGGGGTGGCGGTGAACTACCTGAGCGAGGGCGGCTACCTGGTGGCGCGCATGACCGGCGTGGCGGACACCAGCGTGCTGCTGCGCCGGGCGCAGTTCCGCGCCGCCGACGATGCCGGCAAGTGCGCGGCCATCGCGCGGCAGGTTATTGCCGGGAAGCTCCAGAACAGCCGCAACTCCCTCCTGCGCGGGGCGCGGGAAACGGATGTCCCGGACGAGCGCTCCCGGCTCACGGAGGCCACCGACGCGCTGGCCCGCCAGATCCACGAGCTGGGCCGATGGTCGCCCGAGGACTTGCGCCAGGCCGGGGCGCTGGACCGGTTGCGGGGCGCCGAGGGCCTGGGCGCCGCCACCTACTTCGGCGTGTTCAGCGCTCTGCTCAAGCAGCAGCGCGAGGACTTCGCCTTTGCCGCCCGCACCCGCCGCCCGCCGCGGGACCGCATCAACTGCCTGCTCTCGTTCCTTTACGCGCTCGTGCGGCATGACTGCATCGCCGCGCTCACCAGCATCGGCCTCGATCCCTTCGTCGGGTTCCTGCACGCAGAACGGCCCAACCGCCCGGCGCTGGCGCTGGACCTCATGGAAGAGTTTCGCGCGTGGCTGGCGGACCGGCTCGCGGTGACCCTGGTGAACCGGCAGCAGGTCGGCCCGGAACACTTCCGCGCGCGCGAGGGCGGGGCGGTGGAGTTCACCGACGCCGGGCGCAAGCTGGTCATCACCGCCTACCAGCAGCGCAAGCAGGAGAAACTCACGCACCCGCTCCTGGACCAGGAATTGCGGATCGCCCAGTTCCCCTTCGTGCAGGCCCGCATCCTGGCCCGATACCTGCGCGGGGACATCCCGGATTACGTGCCGTTCGTTCCGAAATGACTGCCGCTCCTTAACCCGCAACTCATGCTCATCCTGGTCACGTATGATGTCTCGACGGTGCAGAAGGCCGGACAACGGCGCTTGCGGCGCGTGGCCCAGGCGTGCGAAGATTACGGCGTGCGCGTGCAAAAGAGCGTCTTCGAGTGCCAGGTCGGCCAGAAGGAATGGGTGTCCCTGCGGGACCGCCTGCTGCGCGAGATCAAGACCGATGAGGATTCGCTGCGGTTCTATTTCCTGGAC
>JBAXTC010001143.1:0-1903 GCA_037130375.1 Verrucomicrobiota bacterium
TAAGCATCGCGGGACTTGAGTTGTTGGTGAGCGAATCCTTGGCAAACCGCATTGGCCAACTTTCAGTTCAGCAGACCGACACCCAGCAAGTTTCGACGGTGAACGTTGCGGATTTCATCGTGGCCGCCCGTTAATCAACCTAACCACTTGCATTTTGCCTCACGGCTAAACGCCCCAGTCCCCAAGTTTAACGAATGGCATGGGGATGGGAACCGAGCCAGGCCTTTTACAGCCCAGCCCAGTACCCATCCCCAAGAAGTGCTGGTTTTTGTGGGAGAGTAAGCCCCTTGAGGCCATGAGACAACCCACTGGCTTTGCCGGAGGCCATCGACTGCGCACGGCTTGATTGTCCCACGGCAAATCTCTACGCTCGTGTGGACTTATGGAAACAACTGCAGCCCGATTCCGTCGGCTCGAAGCGGAGAAGATCATCGAGAAGTTGGCTGGGAATTAGGTAAACCGAAAGGTTCATGTCTATGCAGGAAACTCGACGCGCACAACTCGATCCATCAAGGGAATCTGAGTGCTGGGAAAGGAGAATAACTCGAAGGAGATTCGCTCGTGTTATGGTGGGGGGCTCCGCGTTTTTGCTCACGCTCATCAGCTATTCACATAACGCAGGAGCCGGCGACGAGCCGTCACCAGCGGTCGCTGGCGACACGGACGTCCGCCTCGAAGCTCCCTTGCCCGGCGAAGACGTGTTCGCTTACATCCAGCGGGTTGCCGGCAAGTTTGAGCCTACTCTCTACGCCCGAATCCTCGGGGCGGCTAACGAGTTCAAGGAAGGCGACCGCAGCCTCGGTGTTGCGGCGGCCGATGGCACCACCCGCGCTCACGCCCGCAACTTGCTGGCGAACACACGTGTCCGGGATATCGACACCCACCCGTTGCTCAAGGACGAGCTATATGCGCTGCTTGAAGAAACCCGCGCGAGGGCATCTGCTGCTGTCGCCAAGAGCGCCGACCTGACGCTCGGCGCGCTTAAACAAAAGTTGCTCACCGAGTCGGACGACAAGGTCCATGAGTTCTGCCCCGGGCTGTCCAGCGATGTGATTGCTTGCCTCGTCAGGCTGATGTCAAATCCCGAACTTGTCGTGCTCAGTGCGAAGGTGTTCAATGCGCTCCCCGGCAGCCGTATCGGCGCCCGCGGCTATCTGGGTGCGCGAATCCAACCCAATTCGCCGATCGACAATCTTGATGACATCCGCTGGCAAGTCCTGGACGGCTGGGCTTATGGCGTTGGCGACGTCGTCCTGGGCACCAACCCTGTCTCAAGCGATCCCCGTTCGGTTGAAGCCATTGAGCGCACTTTGCAGGATCTCATTGAGACATTCGGGCTGAAGGATGTCCTGCCGCATTCCGTGCTCGCTCACATCGACGTGCAGGCGGAGGTGGAGCGGTCGCAACCCGGCAGCACGGGCATCTGGTTCCAGAGCATTGCCGGGAGCGACTCGGCGAATGCGACTTTCGACATCAGCCTGGAGAAGATGGTCAAGTATGCGGACTCCCGGTCCGGCAAATACGGCCTCTATTTCGAAACCGGGCAGGGGGCGGATTTCACCAACGGCCACAGTCATGGGTACGACATGGTGATCCATGAATCTCGCAAGTACGGGCTGGCGCGTGCCCTCAAGGTGAAGGTAGCCGAAGCGCAGCTTAAGGCAGGCCGCGAACCCTCGCCATGGCTCCACGTCAACGATGTGGCCGGGTTTATTGGGCCCGAGGTATTCCGGACGCGAGAGCAACTCGTCCGGTGTTGCCTGGAGGATTTGGTCATGGGCAAGCTCCACGGCCTGACCATTGGGCTGGACGTCTGTTCGACCCTGCACATGGACGTTTCACTCGATGACCTCGACTGGTGTCTCGATCAGGTCATGCCGGCTAATCCCGCCTATTTGATGGC
>JBAXTC010001144.1:0-1898 GCA_037130375.1 Verrucomicrobiota bacterium
AACGTTCCTGCCGAGACGCTGTTCTATTCCGTCCTGCACGAATTGCGTCCCGGCTGCCTTGGCGAACTGCAGGTGCCGGGTATCATCCAGATCGGCGGTGATGGCACCACCGGCTTGGGCTACTGCACTACTGACTTGGTTGTGAAGGAGGAACGGCATTGAACCAGAACCTCGAACAGATCCGGGCCAAGCACGCGTTGGACCGTGCGGCGGACGTGAAGAAGCAGAACAGCGAGGGCGACTGCCTCAGCGGGTACCCGTCGCTGGTCATCAATAACGGCCTGCTGGCAACCCTCGCGTTCAGTCTCGATAAGGAGAAGCAGCATGCGCGTGTGGCGAACGCCGTCGCCTACCACCTTCACAAGCTTGGTACGGTTTCGCAGACTGGGAATGGAGCGCCCAGCGCCAGCACGTTGCGGGACGCGCTCACGAAAGCCGACTCGCAAACCTTGCGCCGTGCCACGGTCGAGGTGCTCGCTTTCCTTGCTTACCTTAAACGCTTCGCAAAATGATTCTTGCCTGCTCTGACACTCTCTCCGTCTGGAAGGCCATTCGCCAGCAGCGGCAACATTCACGGACGCTGGCGGCTGACCGCTTCGTGGACTTCCCCGACAACCCCGCCGACAAGAATCATCGCCGCCGTTCATGCGAACAGATTCGCGATGGCAAAGCGGCAACCGAGAAGCTGTCTTGCTGGCGGGCTTTCTGTCGCGCGCTTTCGCCCGCCAACTCGGCGCTCCTGTTCGCTCGGCTGAAAGGGCGTCTCATCATCAACGCCGCCGGTGGCGTGTTGGAGAACGGCGGACTGTGCTTGGATCGAACTTCGGGCCTTCCGTTCATCCCGGGCAGCTCGGTCAAAGGCTGCGCTCGGCGCATCGCTGTAGCGGCATTGCGCGAATGGACGCAGTCAGACAAGAAACCGACTGAGCCAGATGAGTTCAAGGCGGTGGCCGAATCGTTCTCCACTCCTGCGGAAATGCTGCAAGAGATCGCCTGGGTCTTCGGCTGGGGTGACCAGGACTGGAGGAGTGGACGCAAGCCCGATAAGAACGGCACAAAGGGCGAATTGAATTCAGACTTCGAGTTTGCCGCCGGCGAAGGCCAGCCGTGGAAGATAGTGCGAGCGGAGGCCGCGAACAAGTTGCTGGCCCGGCTTGGAATTCGCAAACGCGAACATCCCGACGGGCCGTGGTGTGATCTGCCCAGCTTCGCGGGCGCGGTTCAGTTCCTGCCAGGATTCCCTTGGCGCGATGATCCGGGCATTGAACTCGATGTCGTTACGCCGCATCACTCGGCTTATTATGAAGGCACACTGCCTGAGGCCACGGACACTGAGGAGCCTACGCCCAATGTGTTCCCAGTGGTCAGCCCGGTAAAGGAACCGGTATTCGTCTTTCCTTTGGTTCGCAGTCCGCACGCCGCAGGAAATGACGTTCCACTTGCGCGAGATTGGCTGCGTGCCGGGTTGATTTTGCACGGCATCGGCGGCAAGACGGCGGCAGGCTACGGCTGGTTTGAAAGCAACAACGAACTGGATGCCCAGGTATTGCTGGAAGCCGAACGCGAGGCGCAGCAAAAGGAGGCCGACGCAACACGACTTCGGGCCGAGACGGAGCAGAAAGCCGGCGAGGAACAAGAACGGCTCAAGCGTGAGCAACAACGGCATCTCACGGCCAGCATGACGCCGGAGGAGAAGGCCGACTTCGAGATCAAGGATTGGGACGACAACCGGCTAAGAAACCACTTTGACCGATTCGCGAAACTCACGCCCGAACAGCAGGCCGCCATCTATCGCCTGCTGCGCGGGAGCAAAGACCCCTTGTGGCAGGACATCCGCAGACTGGCGCAAACAGGCAAGGCCAAGGAACGGAGCCGCTGGGGCACCTTCACCACAGCCA
>JBAXTC010001145.1:0-1886 GCA_037130375.1 Verrucomicrobiota bacterium
GCACCCGGACAAGCCCCAGGTTCGGGCTGCGGTCGGGTGTAAAAGCGGCTATGTTGTCAAACACTCACCATTTGTTGCTCTCGGCTGCAGCCAGAATCCTGAGACTCGCAAAACGGCGCTTGCCGTTTTGGGGCGAATCGGCCCCAGCGCTGCCTCTGCGCTGCTCGCCGCCCTGCAGAAGGAGGAACCGGCGGAGGAAAGATCGATTGTGCTGAACGGGTTGAGGACCACGGAAGGCCCGGCTGTGGACGATCTGCTCCTCGATGCGCTGACCTTGGCGAGCGCACCCGGGCTCCGGATCGATCTCATTCGGCTCCTGGAGAGCCGCGGCGTGGCAAAAGCAAGCCCGGAGATTCTGAAGCAGGCAGCCGCGCCGGAAAAGGATGTCAGTATCGCCGCACTCGCGGCGATGAGATCACTGGCCGGTCCAAATGAACTGCCTGGGATCATTGCCTTGACCAGGTCATCTTCCGACGAGGGAGTCAGGGATGCGGCCGAGACCGCACTCGCCGGTGTTTGCAGTCGATGCGGCGACGCGGCCTCCGAGACCGTATTGAATAACCTGAAACAGGCGACGACAGCCGCCGAACGCAATTGCTGGATTAATGTGCTGGCACGAGTTGGTTACGCCAAGGCGCTGCCTGCCATCGAGGCCGCTGCGAGCGACCCTGATTCTGCGGTTGCGGACAACGCGCTCGCGCGATTGGGCCGCTGGCCCGACGCAGCGCCGATGGAAACCCTGCTGAAGGCAATGAACGCCGGCACAAGCCCGGGCCTTCGCAAGCGAGCGCTGGTGTCGGTGATTGACCTGGCCACCACCGCGGCTGACGAGGGCCAAGTCCCCGAACCAACGATCGTAAGCTGGCTCCAGCGCGCCAACCCGGTGGCACAGTCCACCGAAGACAAACGACGCATCCTCGGGCTTCTCGGCCGCTTGAAGACGGTCGAGAGCTTCCGGTTGCTCGCGCCCTACCTGGAGGATGCCCGCCTTCAAACCGAAGCTGCCTCCGCCGTAGTCCAAATCGCACCGGCGCTGGCGAAGGGAGAGGATGCGGGGGCGCTGAAGACAGCCTTGGAGAAGATCGCCGTGACCGTGGCAAACGCCGACCTGCGGGGCCGAGTCCTTCAGGTGGCGAAGACCATTCCCACCCCGGTTGCCTCGGTTAGCCTGTTTGATGGCCGCTCGCTCGGAGGCTGGGAGGGCGACACCAACGTCTGGCGCGTGTGGGAGGGAGTGATCATAGGAGGCTCAATGAACGGCAACCAACGAAACGAGTTCCTAGCCACGGTCAGGAAGCACACCAATTTCGTTCTGCGGCTGGAATACAAGTTGATCGGCACCGAGGGCTTCGTTAACAGCGGCGTGCAGTTTCGCAGCGGGCGGGTGAGCAACCCGCCGAACGAGATGAACGGCTACCAGGCGGACATCGGTGCGGGCTATTCGGGCTGCCTCTACGACGAATCGAGGCGGAACACCTTTCTCGCGCACCCCAGCGAGGAAACGATCAAACGGCTCGAGAAGACGGGAGACTGGAATCGGTACGAGGTCCGCTGCGACGAGAGACACATCCAACTCTGGCTCAACGGCGAAAAGACCGTGGACTACACCGAACCAGACGCCGCGATTCCCCAGAGCGGTCTAATTGGCCTGCAGATTCATGGCGGAAACAAAGCTGAGGTTTCTTTCCGTAGTGTTACGATGCAGGAACTTTGAATTGGAGCGCATGCGGCGGACAACTTAAAGCGATGAGTTGCCGGGTGGCATTCCTGCGGATGGAGAAGGATGGGTTGGTGCAACTGCCCAAGCCGTTGCACAAGAACGGCAACGTGTGAACCGTGCCCGAGCTCACCGCCGCCTCGGCGGAGCGAGTCCCGGTGCGGGAGCC
>JBAXTC010001146.1:0-1880 GCA_037130375.1 Verrucomicrobiota bacterium
TGCTCGACATTTCTTCGAGCGACGCGCTGGTTTCCTCGAGCGAGGCGGCTTGCTGACTCGCCCCTTCGGCCAGCGTCTGACTGGCAGCCCCGACCGAACCCGCAGTCAGCGTCATCTCATTCGCATGTTCCGACAGCATCGCCGATAGGCGTCTGAGCGGGACGGCGACCAGGTAGCGGACGGCTACGCTGACGAGCACAGCGGCCACCAGCGCAAGCACCATGGCCGTGATCGCCGCGGTCACCAGATTAGACTTTCGGAAGTCGCCGGCGAAGCCCGTCCAGGTCTGTTCGGCGGCCTTGAGCGCTTCCGAGGAGAACCGCAGCGCCATCACTCCGTTGACCTGGCCTTCCTTCTGGTTCACGTGACATTGGAGACAGCGTTTTTCCGCACGAAGCGGTTCATAGATTTCAAAGGCAGTCTCCGTCCGCCGCTTCACCGTTTTGCCCGATAGCAGGAGTGCCGGCCTCAATTCGGTCGGGAGTTCCTTGCGCTTTCGTGCCTGATCGGTCGAGGCGACCACGCGTCCATCCACGTTGTAAAGCGAGAATTCCTGGAGGCCGGGCAACTTGCGGTGCGCGGCGAGAATCTTGTCGAACCGGTCCATCTCCCCTTCGGCCATGGTATCGAGCAGCGGCGCGTGAATGGCGAGTTGCATGCCTTCGACCCATTGCCACTGCCGCGCCTCCTCGCCGGAACGGCTCGTGCCGGCAAAACTGTTGATCGCGCTCAGGCTGCGGTTCTGTTGGAACAGAAACGACAAGAGATAAACCGCCAGCAATCCTCCCAGCAACCCCAACAATAATTTGACTTGTAGCTTCATTCTTAACTTCTTGGATTTCTCTGTCATCACCGAAGGCGAAAGTGTCGTGACGGCCCATCACTGACACCAACTCGCGTGGCTGCCCGCCCACGGCTTGCAGCAGCGCGTCCACCGCAGGCTTCACTACCGCGTTGTGTCCATCCGCATAAGCGACGAGCAGGCGGGCCAGCGCGCCCACTTGAAGTTGGCCCCCTGAACAGATTGCGCACGATTTTTCCATTGTCGGGGCGCGCGATACCTAGCGGATGTAAACGAAGGCGGCAGCCACGCGCGCCACCGTCTCACCGCCGAGAATGAAGGTGAGGTATTTGCCGGCCACGTTCTGGCCGGCCACAGCGGTGGCAAGTTCTTGCAGTTCAGTCGTCATAGTTATCAATCCTTGACCCGGCGCTGGCGTCGGGGCTGTGTTTGTATCGGCAGGAACTGAAAACAGTTGAGGCAAATTCTTTTGTAAGTGAGGTAACTGGGTGCCACTTTGTTCCTTGATTAAGCGGCCATCTGTGGAAAGTTTTTCGTCGTTCTTGGTTCCCCCTCCAGCAACAAAAAGCCGGAGACGGGACAGGGCCCGGCTCCGGCGTGCGAACAATCCGGATTTAGAAGTCCTTGAAATCGCCTTCCAGCGGAATATCCGAGCGGCGACTGGCGGTGGCCATCGCTGGCTCACGCACCGGTTGCCTCGACGCGATGGTCACGGTGGTATGGCCTTTGCCGTTGGTGTGGGCGGCGACGACAGCCGGCTTATGTTGTTTGGCGAAGCTTCCCTTCGCGCCACCTTTGTTGGACACCCCAGCCGGCGAAGCAGACGCAGCCGCATGGCGGCCTTGGCCGTCCACCAACCGCAGCAGTTCCGACACCGCGTCCTTCAACGACTCCGCCTGCGCCGTCAGCTCTTCCGCCGCCGCCGCGCTTTCCTCGGCGTTGGCCGCGTTGCTTTGCGTCACTTTGTCCATCTGCGTCACGGCGATGTTGACCTGCGAAATACCCTGGCTTTGCTCCTGGGATGCGGCTGCCACTTCGCCCGCCATTTCATCCACCTGCCGGGCTTTGCCGACGATCT
>JBAXTC010001147.1:0-1874 GCA_037130375.1 Verrucomicrobiota bacterium
GCGCGGATGCTTTCCTTGCCCCGTGAGAACTCGCCCGACGCCATATAGCCCTTCAGGATGCTCACGCCGTCCTTCTGGTCGAAGGAAATGCCGGCCACTTCATCAAAGCAGACCACGTCGTAATGACAGACCAGACCGCGCTGTCCGCTCGCGTTGTTCACGAACATCTTCGCCACCGTCGCCTTGCCCCCCGAGATCAGATGCGAATACGGCGAAATCTGTTGGAACAGATGGCTCTTGCCCGTGCCGCGTGGCCCGAGTTCCACCAGGTTGTAGTTGCGCTCCACGAACGGCATCATGCGCAGCAGCACCACCAGCTTGGCGCGGGCGCTGAGTTCGGCCGGCTCAAGCCCGATGGAACGGATCAGCAGGTCCCGCCATTGTTCCGTTGTGAAATTCCGCCGGCCCTTCGCCAATACGTCCACAACATCCGACTTGGAAAGCTGAATCGGGCGCAGCGCCTCGATGGCGAACGGGCGCCCGCCGTTTTCCTCCGCGATCACCGCGTCGTAACCCAGCGTTACCTCTGCGTAAAATCCATCCGTCAGCATCCGCTCGTGTTCCTTCACGAGCTTGTCGGCAATGCGCACATCTTTCAGCGCCAGGCTCGGCAACTCGGCCACGTAGCAATCGTTCTTTGCATCCAGTCGCGCCCGCACGATGTCAATCAGCTTCACCGAGCCGGTTTCGCGCGCCTTCAACTTGAACAACTCTTCCTGTCCCGTGCGGACGGTCCGGTTGTTCAGTTGCTGCTCCACAATTTGCAGCCCTTCCCGGATTTCGGTCTCGTTCACCGTCGCGCAATACCGCCCCAGCAAGAATTCCACGACGTACGTCGGCACGGGGTATTGCCGGCTGTATTTCCGCACCAGGTCTTTCCGCACCAGGTAGCCATCGAAGGCTGACGCGGCCAGCTTGTCCAATTCATCAAGTTCCATACTCATAGTTTCAGCTTTCTCCAATGGTGGTTGCCTGCTTGCTCAATACGTTGCCGATGGCGTCCAGTAGCACCACCACCGCCGCCGCGCCGGCTTGCTCGTCATCCGGGATGATGAGGGACGCCTGTCCGGTCGCGTCGGTCTCCTTTGGCATGGACGCCAGCGACGAGTCCGGCGCGTTCGCCTTTGTGCGAATGTCCACGGTCACGCCCGCCATCGGCGTTTCCAGCGTCACGCGGCAACGCAGCCGTTGCCACTCCACGGTCTTGATCCGCGCCGCTACCGGCGCGGCGTCCTTCGCCGGCTGGATGGTCAGCACCGGAATCAGGCACTCTTGAATACTCAGCCCGCCGTGCGCGTAAGCCGTGCCGGCCACGAACGCCGTGATGTCCGGCGCAACCGCCGCCTCCGCAGCAACGTTCCAGAACCACCCAACTTTCGGCACCGACACCTTCGACTCTCCGCGAATCGCCGCGCAGCGTGCCCAGCGGCTCTCCACCAGGTAGCCCGGCAACTCCGTTTTCGGCAGACCCCCAGGCACGAGCAACCAGCCGTGATCGGTGATGACACGCACCGTGCGCCATCCCGCGTCCAGTAGTTCCGTGATGCGCTCCACGATGCCGTCGAGTTCTTCGGCAACCTGTCCCGCCAGCCCCAACTGCATGTCATGCCCGCGCCGGTCAATCGCGCCACACTCCGTCCAGCCCTTCCCGGTCGCGTCCCCCGTCTCGCCGCCCGCCAAGAACTGATAGCCCGCTTCCTCAAGCAGTTTGCGGAAGCGCGCCGTGTTCAATTCCTGCCCGCCCATTGTGGGAGCGGCAACTTGCCGCTTGATGGACGGCGTGAAGTTGTCCGGCAGCGTGGCGCCGCCTTGCAGCAGTCCGGCCACCGGCGACACCGCCGGCTTGGCCGTGGCCGTCACCGTGGGCGTGCCCG
>JBAXTC010001148.1:0-1870 GCA_037130375.1 Verrucomicrobiota bacterium
TCGGGGCCATCGGCCGCCTCGAAAACCTTGTAGCCGGTCTTCACGAGAATCATTCGGGCCAGACGGCGAACTTTAGGTTCGTCCTCCACCACCAGAATCGTCCCTTGGCCGCGCGCGGGTTTTTCCACCCGGGGAACCGCTGGCGCGGCAGGAGGTTGCGCCACGGCAGGCAGGTAAACCTGAAACGTGCTGCCTTTGCCCACACAACTTTCAACCTCCACCCAGCCACCGTGCTGTTGAACCATCCCGCGCACCGTCGCCAGCCCCATACCGGTGCCCTGACCGATGTCTTTGGTCGTGAAGAATGGCTCGAAAAGCCTCTGCATCGTTTGATCGTCCATCCCGCAGCCGGTGTCGGTCACCGACAAACACACGTGCCTCCCCGGCTGCTTGTCATGGGCCTTCGCCTGTTCCTCGCCAACTTCCGCCTCTGTCAGCCGAACCTGGAGCAGCCCGCCCTCTTTCATGGCGTCCCGCGCATTCAGACATAGGTTGACGAGAACTTGCTCCATCATACCCCTATCCGCGTTCACCCAGACCAGTTTATCCGCGCTCGAGAACTCCAGAGTGATGCGCTCCCCCACGAGTCGGTCCAGATCCCGGCACTGCTTCGATACCATCGCCGCCAGGTCCATCGGCTGGCGTCGCATCACCGACTGACGGCTGAATGCCAGCAACTGTTTAATCAGATCGGCTGCCCTTTGACATGACCCCAACGTTCCGCCCAACAGTTCGCGCGCCTCGGCCCCAAGACTGAGCGTCTGGACCAGTTCCAGGCTCATCATCATGGCAGCGAGGATGTTATTGAACTCGTGCGCCATGCCACCCGTCAGATGGCCGATAGCTTCCATCTTCTGGGCTTGGCGCACGTGCTCCTCGAGCTGCTTGCGGACGGTGACATCGGCGAAGGATGTGACGATCGCGTACGGGCGGGTTTCTCCGCCTCTGAACATTGGCTCGGCGTTGACGTTAATCCATCTCTGCGTTCCGTCCGGCTGGTCGATGCCCATGATTACATCGCGGCAGGGCTGGCCTGTGCGCAGGCTCACCATCGCCGGATAGTCCTCGTCGAGGAAGGCCCCACCGTCCTCGCGCACCGCTTTCCAGCCCATGATTTGGCCGCGGCCCAAGCCGAGGATCTTTTCCGCGCTCAGGTTGCAGTCGATGATGGTTCCTTCTGCCATCTGCAATACTACTCCTTCTGACATGGAGGTAAGAATTGAGCGCCAACGGTCTTCAAACCTAAGACGCATGAATATAAACTGGGTTTCCAGGGTCAGGATGCGGATGAGGGCGGTTTTGGCCGCACTGGGGGGCTCGGCGTGGTAGGAAGCCACGGTGAGAAAAGCAAAGGGTTGCTGCTCGGCACAAAGGACGATGCAATAAATGTGGCGAAGTCCGTGCGACTGGCCCAACCGAGCTTGTTCCGGAAACTGGGTGATGAGGTTGACCATCTCATCCGGGTTCTGCAGAGCCGCCTTCAGGTAGCCGGTGTTCAATGGGCGGCGGGCCAACTGGTCGATAAACTCGGAACGTAAACCTAGGTGATGTCGAAGGACAGCATCCTGGCCCTCGATGAAGTGAACCACGCCGCAGTCCATATCTCCCAGTTGCAGCACCTTTTGGAGTAAACAGTCCAGCGCGGAATCGAGATCGGGGCAGGCGTTAAGCGCAACGATGCTGTTGTGCAACAATTCGTTGGCACAAGCGTATCGTTCCAGAGCTTCCTCGGCGCGCTTGTGTTCGGTGATGTCGCGCCAGTTGCTTTGAAAAAGTTGCTGACCATCCACGTTCACGACTTGATCCCTTACATGGACATTCCTGACCTCTCCCTCCCGAGTACGCTGCAGAGTCTCGAAATCCAACCGGC
>JBAXTC010001149.1:0-1870 GCA_037130375.1 Verrucomicrobiota bacterium
CTACCGTGCCGGCATTCCGCCGTTGACGGTTTCGATTAAGGGCTTGCGGAGCGGCGATGGCATCACCGCTGTCGGCAGTGCGAAGGCCGGCACGGACAGTCCGGTGGGTGGCTACGACATCGTGCCCGAGCTTCATGATCCCGGCAATAAACTGGGCAATTATGTGGTGAAAACGGACAATGGAATCCTCAGAATCACGCGGGTTGCGCTCTCGGTCACCGCGAGTAACCAGAGCCGCGTTTTTGGGACCGCCAACCCGCTATTGACCGGCTGGATCACGCCGAACGCCGACGGGATTAGCGCGACCTATAGCACCACGGCGGTTCCCAACAGCCCTCCAGGCAAATATAAGATCGAGCCGCGGCTGAGCGATCCGAAGAACAAGCAGTCCAACTATACGCTGACCACCAGGGAGGGCTGGCTGACCGTTACGTCGGCTGCTGTGGCTGCCGCAGTCGCAGTCCCAGTGAAACCTGCGAGAGATGTCAGCAACACTTTCACTAAAGGTATCGGAATGGAGTTCGTTTGGATTGCCGACGTGCCGGGCGGTGGAGCCTATGTTGGCAAGTACGAAGTGACCCAAAAGCAGTATATCATGCTCATGACGAATTTGCCGCCCTCCCACCTTGCTGTGGGAAGCAACCTGCCAGTGGCGAATGTGACCTTCCAGGATGCTCAGGAATTTTGTCGCCGGCTCACCGCGCAGGAGGGCAAGACTTATGCGTTGCCATCCCACGATGAATGGCTGGCCGTCGCTCAACTGTCTGAGAACGAGGTTACCAATGCTTGGAAAGAGATCAGCAACCGCGGCATGCTGCAGCGCGAAGTGACGAGTTCAGGCCAGAATCAAGATCGAAACGGCCCTGAATCCGTTGGGAGCCGTGGTGCCCAAACCAACGGGATCTGCGATCTATTCGGCAACGTGCGTGAATGGGTCGTGGGAAAGATGGCCGAAGAAAGTGCTGGATTCTCCTACCATTCGGCACCGGTCGGTCGGCTGATGGCCCTTTTCTTGCCGGCGAGCGCGAGTGATCCCTGGATTCAGATGGAAACCGGTTTCCGTTGCATCCATCGCAAATGAAGCCGTCTGCGTCCGATAGACACCTTTATGAACGAACTGATTGAGAAACTATTGCAGCCCGTTTCGGCCGAACAACCGTGTGGGCCGGACCTCAGCAATGATCCGCTTTTCTTCGAGTTGGAAACCATTCGCAAAGGCAAGCCGGACATCGAGATAGGATCGGTAAAGATTCCAGCCGAACCGCCGGACTGGCCCAGCCTAAAGGACAAGAGTGCGGAGTATTTTGCCAAATCCAAACATCTTCGCGTCGCGATCTGGCTCTGCTGCAGTTTCCTCAAGACCGATGGCCTCGGGGGATTCCGCGACGGGCTCCAGTTGATTCGCGGGTTGCTGGAACGACATTGGCCCACGGTGTACCCGCTGCTGGACCCCGCGGACAACAACGATCCAACGCAACGCGTCAACATCTTGAGCGCGCTTAAAGCCCCGCGCGGGTCTGCCGATATTCTGGACTATCTTTACGCTGCCCCGATTTGCCAGCCCAAGGGAGCGCCTGCGGTCACGTTCGACCAGATTCAGGCCGCGAAACGAAAGGTCGCGTCAGGCGCAGGCGCTGCAGCGGGCAGTTCGGAGTCGGTCAGGATCGAGGAAGCGCTCCGCGAGGCTGGCGGCGACCAAGTCGCCACGCAACACAAGGCGGTCCAGGAAGCGCTTGCCGCGGTTAAGGGGATTGATGATTTTCTCACCGCCAAGCTGGGTGTCCGCGATGCTATCAGCTTCGACGAGCTGACCAAGACATTGAAGGAGATGCTGAGCGGTCTCCAGCCGTATCTGCCCACCAACCCGGTG
>JBAXTC010000115.1:0-14587 GCA_037130375.1 Verrucomicrobiota bacterium
GCGTGCTATTTACATCGCCTGATTATGCCAGACAACCAAAGGCAACCGATGCGAAACATGAGACTATTAATGTGCGGCGCGGCGTTTTTCCTCGTGACGGCGTGGGATTCCACCGCGCAATGGGTGGCCCAGACGATCGAGTTAAAACCCGGCTGGAATTCGGTGTGCCTCTGGATCGATCCGGCAGCGGCCAATCTGGACGACGTCTTTGGCAGCTTACCGGTGCGGAGTGTTTGGCAGTGGGATCGCCGTTTCACGACTCAGCAGTTCGATACGGACCCTGCCAAGCTCTTTCCCGAGGATCCGCACTGGCAGTATTGGTATCCCCCGAGCTCCGGCCTGGCATTTCTCAGTGGCATCAAGTCGATGGCCGGCGGGGAATGCTACTTGATCGAGGTGCATTCCAATGCCGCCCCGTTCGCTGTTGTTCTCAAGGGGCAGCCCATTCTTCCCAACCCGAAGTGGGTGCCCTTCGAGATGAACCTGGTCGGCTTTCCGTCCGGCCCCGCTCCCGGGCCCTATTTTCTCGACTATTTCCGGGGATCGCCCCAGATCGATGTTTCCACCAGCTATGATCCCAGCATCTTTACCGTCAAGTCATCCAGCGCCAGTCTGCCGGTGACCGCTCCCGCCCGCACGCGCATGGAGCGCGGGGTGGCTTATTGGGTCCGGCTGCGGGATGTCGCGGGGTACATTGCTCCGTTCACAATCGAGGGTTTGGGCAACGGACTGATGGATTTCGGCACGGAAGTTGTCGAACAGGACTTTACACTCGCCAACGTCTCCACCTCCGCTGTTCAGGTCGTCTTATCACCGGCGGTTTCCGAAGCTCCCCCCCCGGGCAAGCCTGCCCTCGCCGGGGCGGTGCCGCTCTCGTGGTACAACGTCGTCTCTCTCACGAACCGCGCCTGGGTGGATTTCACCTCCCCGTTCACCGTTACCGTCCCCGCCCTGGGCAAGGCATCGGTTCGGCTGGCTATTCGCCGGGGGGATATGGCATCGGCCAGTGCCGGGGCGGTGTTCCAGAGCCTGGTGAACGTCCAGGATACCGCCGGACGTGTGCTCTACCAGTTACCCGTCCGTGCCACGCCCAGCGCCTCTGGCGCGGGCTTTCGTGTCGCCAAAACTGGCGGTTCCACCCCCCCCGGCCACAACGCCTTCGAGGGGCTTTGGGTTGGCGAGGCCCGGATCAGCATGGTCAGCCATCCCGTCACCACCACCAATGGCAGCACCAACGGCTGGGATACCACCACTTTGTCCGCCACGCGCAACGATTGTCCCGTGCGCCTCATTCTGCATGTGGACAGCGCTGGGGCGGTTCGGTTGCTTCAGCGCGTCATCGTGGCTCCGACTCCGTCGGCCGTCACCAACCAGCCGGAGTTCGCGCTCTATGCGGACGAAAAACTTGTGCCCGCCGGGATGACCAATCTGGCCCGCATCTCCTCGGCCACCCTCCATTACATGCCGCCCCAATTGATGGCCGGTGAGTTTTTTGCCACCAACCTCACCTGCGCGTTTACCCTGGGCTACAACGATCCGCTCAACCCCTTCAAGCATCTCTATCACCCCGATCATGATAACCTGACCTCCGACTATGGCACCAACCAGCCGGCGGGGGTCGAGTCTTACGATGTTGGCCGGACGGTTACCCTGTCGTTCTCCAGCATCACCAACTTCCCCACCGACCCGATGTGGGGCGCCGAGATGGCGGGCGGCGTGTATCGCGAGACCCTCACCGGCCTGCGCGAATATCCGGTGCGGTGCGCGGGCTATTTCGGCCTGCGCCGCGTCAACCGGATCAGTGCATTGCAGCAATAAATCATGGCTAAAACGATGAAGACTGTGAAACAACTGACTGTGGCGGCGCTTCTGGCGTTCGCCCTGACCCCGGGCGTCGCCCGGGCTGATTCCTGGCCGCAGTTGGTGGCTTACCAGGGCGTCTTGCACGACTCGCAAGGCCGGACCTATTCCTCCGGAACTTATATTGCCGAATTTCGGCTGTGGAATGCTTCGGCGGGCGGGACGAATGTCTGGGGCAAGGCCTACCAGTTCAGCGTCGTCACCGGCGGCGAGTTCAACATGATCCTCGGAGACTCGACCGGCACGGAGCTTTCACCCCCGATCACGAATGGGCTGACCACAGCCGTTCGCAACAACCCCAACCTTTACATGGCCATTGTGCTCACTCATATCCCCAGCGGCGCCGTCACTTCGCCGCACGAACTTGCGCCGCGCCAGCAATGGACCAGTAGCGCCTACGCCCTCAAGTCCAGCGTGGCGGACAACACTTTGGCGCTCGCCGGGCAATCCGACGCGTTGTTAGTGGGCAACTTGAATAAGGCCCAGGCGCCCGCCGGCGGCATGCGGTTGGTGGGCATGTCGAATGACACCGTGGTCTATCTCCCGGCGATACAGACTAACGGCAATTTAGTGGTGGAAAGGAACGTTACGGTGCAGTCCGGCAGAGTAATAGCGAACGGAGATTTCCGAACCGATGTGCTTCGGGGGTTGCCGGGATCTACCTTGAGCTTGGGGAAGGCCATGTTGTTTGGCTGTTGGAACATTGTGCCCTTTGGGGCCACGCAAGTGGGTACGAATTCCGATGTTTGGGTGATGGTGCAACTGCCCGACATGACTCGACTGCCTGCCTCCGGCGATTACTCGATTCGGCTTACGGCCAATGGCCAGGATACCACCTTGTTTCCCTGCACGGGGGCTTTGACGGGTGGCTACCAGGGTTTCCTCTCGTATCCCCTGCCGGCCAATACCTCGTGGCGCGTCTATTCGAATACTCCATATCCGACGAACCTTGCCGTTCAGGTATGGTCGGAACTAATTAACAATCATCCAAACTAAAAAGACGATTATGAAACACTCGCTTGCTTTTCTATTGGCCGTGGGTTTTCTGGCGGGCTTGGGTGCTCCGCGGGGCGCGGCCGGAGGCGTGCCCCAGCAGATTTCGTATCAGGGGCGGCTCAGCCACACCAGTATCTTCAAGCTGACCAAGGGGGTCTATATCATTCAGACGCGCATCTGGGACAACCGCACGGGCGGCCAGGTGCTCTGGGGGCAGGCCTATCCCGTGACGGTGGACAGCAACGGCATGTTTAATGTGAACCTGGGCGATGGGGGCGGCGCCACCAGCCCAGCACCCGTGTATAGCACTCTGGCGCCGGCTTTAGATGGGGGGGATCGGTTTTTGGGGATCACCGTGGTGCAGACGCCCGCCGGGTCGGTAAGTGCCCCCAAGGAAATGACCCCGCGCATGCAACTCCTGAGCAGCCCCTACGCCCTGCGGACCGCAATAGCCGATGTAGCGCTTAACTACCAGGGTTTGTCTCCCAGCCAGCTCGCGTCATTGCCCTCGCCACCTGCGCCGTCTCCGAGTGTGCGGCCCGTTCTCGGCTTCGACGGCGTCAATTACGCAACATCGAGCCTGGTCTATGATTCCACCAGCAATTCTGTTCTTGCTAATGTTCCCCTCCAGATACAAGGGGTTTTGAGCGCCCCGGGTGGCGTGCAAGCCACGGTACAGGGGGGCACCAACGGTGTTTTATTGGGAGACAACGTAACCGCCATGTCATACGGTGCCAGCCTGGGTTGGAGTGTCAACCAGTCTCCGTCAGTTGATTGTTTTCTGGTGGTTCCGTGGTACAGCGATCCCAACTACACTGCTGACACCAAGGTGAGTGTGAGCATGTATAATGGTACTTCTTGGCTGGAGCTGACCTTGACGATCTACTCGGGGCCACCTTCAGCAGCAGGTAACTCGCATGGCTTCACCTTGCTGCCTATACCTGCGAATATGATGGTACAGCCCTATGTCATGCTAACGTACAGCCCCACGTCCGGTGGTACGATCAAACCGAATCTGGACGGCCTCGCTTTCATGTATTTGTGGCAGTGAGTTGCCTTCCAGTTAGCTCGATCAAGCTTGTCTCGAGAGATGAACATGAATACTAAAACACTGAAAATGCTGGCGGGGGCGTGCCTGGTCCTGCTCGCTCGGAGTGCGTCGGCGGCGTCGTCGGTACCGCTCGCTTTGAATTATCAGGGACTGCTGCAGCCCGATGCCGGAGCGCGCACAGCCGGTTCCTATGGCCTGCAATTCCGGATTTACAGCGCTCCCTCCAGCGGCACGCAGTTATGGGCTCGGGCATTCTCCCCCGTCTATGTGGCCTCCAACGGCGTGTTTAATGTCACCTTGACGGATGCCGGCACCGAGTTGCTGACCCCGCCCCGAACGAGTGATCTGCTGGCCGCCTTTGCCGGCGGGCCGGTCTATCTGGGCCTCACGGTGGTGCAAACGCCCTCCGGCCCAGTTGCTTCTCCCCGCGAAATCACGCCCGTCCGGCCCTTCCTGAGCTTTCCCTACAGTGTAACGGCGAATCTCGCTGACACCGCCAATAGTTTGCAGAATGTATCGACCAATCTCCTGAGTCGCTCGGCTAACTGGCCGTCGGGCGTCTATGCCATTGGCTACAGCAACGTCACCGGAAAGGGCAGTGCGGTCCCTTTGAACGGCATCATCGATGTGGTTAACGATGGACTCTCACTAAGCAGCCTTGCTGTCATGGGGAATGTGAGTGTTTCGCAACTGCGCGTCCCATCTCTGTCTCCTCCTTGGGGTTGGGGGTTAATGCCTCCTGTGCGGATGCTGCAACCGGCGGGCCAGCCCAGTGGCAGTATCACCACCTTGCCGATGAACACCCCGTACACTATTACGGCAACAAAACAGGGCCTGTTGGCCCTGACCCTCCCGGCTCAGAATGGATATACGGTGCGTCTCACCAACAGTTTTACGCAGGCAGCCTACACTCTAAGGGGGAGTGCCAGCGGTCTGCAGCCGGTCAAATTCGTGCCCATGATCGCCGGGAGCCAACTGACGATAACCCTGACCAGCGGAGCGATGCCTGGCTCTGCCACCTATCAATTCCTGGCTTTTGGGGTCCCGGCCCAATGAAGGGCTGGCCAATTGACGTGGGCGGCGGCCCGATGGATGAACCATTCGTAATGACCAGACATAACCGGAACGAGTTATGAACAAAGATATGTGCATAAAAAGAAGTTTGGCCTGGTGCCGGCGCGGCGCGTGGCTGTTGGCGCTCTGCTGGAGCGCTTTGCCGGCCCGCGCGGCTTACGATTGCGACGCGAATTATGTCAATCCGTGGTATGATACCAACGGGCTTGGCGGTGCTTTGACCAACGCGATTGTCCACGCCACGGTCTGCTACCAGGGCCATTCCGGGCCGTATGCCCAACCCGGCGGCTACGCGGCCGCCACCATCTCGGATGGCAAGTTCCAGTTGGATAGCTCGAGTCTGGGTCTTCCGTTCGCCGAGGCCATGCCGGATGCCACGATTGGCGATGTGCTTGCGCCGCCGGCTGGCGCCCTCCCCACCGTGCCACCGGTGGCCATCTTTCCCACCAACGGCGCGTTCTTTGTGACCTCCAGCGGCCAGTTGATCGCCTCGGCGCATGGCAGCGTGGCCGTGCAATGGCAAATGGCGAACGGCACCATCACCACGGTGAACTACATCGTGTCTGCGGTATCCACCCAACGGCCGCAAAAGCTCTTTTGGACGGAGGCGCCCTATTACGCCCCCAGCGTGGCGCTGAGTGGCAAATTCGCCCGCATCCACTACAACGACGACGTGCTTCCGCCAGTGGTCACCACCAACATCACCGTCAATCCCACGGCGGGGGTTACCAATATCGTGATCACAACCAACTATTCGGCGACTGTCTGGATTGACGATAACGGCGGCAACAAGAGCATTCTTGCCAATGGCTGCAACGGACTGCTTGTTTTGGAGTTGTTTGATAGCGGCAGTTTCGAGCGTCAGATCGGTTGGGAGGTGGTGCAGGTCATGGCGCCCGACGTCATCTATCAGAACGTCAATATCGGCCAGCGGTTGCTGCCGCAAGACACCTTCTACGGCGTGTCAGGTCTGCAAGCCCGAATCACGGACGGTCAGAATGCTGAAGGCAACGAAACCCTGTATCTCCACGGTTCATCGGATGGCTTAAGTCCCATGGAAGGGTGGCTTTACTCGGTCTATCAGACGGTGGGCGATCCGTGGGATGCCGAGGTTTACTGGATGCATGCCGGCGTGGCCGGGATTCTGTGGCCGTGGGAAGTGGACCAGTACATGGCCTCATGGCCTTCCGATTGCCAGGTGATGACCTATGCGGCAGCGGGGCAGGGCCTGAGCGCGCCCACCCTCATTCCTTCCTCCCTTAGTCCCGAGCTCATGCCGATGCAATCGCCGCCCCTCAACTTTATGTTGAACAACGGCGCGAATAGCGGCGTGTTGACGGTGGGAGCCGACGGATATGCCCTGCTCCGCTACACTTCCCAGAACGAAGGGGTCTGGTTCCAGGTCGTCCGGGCAGTGGCGCATGATAATCCGCTGCTGTATGGGATGACCCCGGTCGTCTGGGATGTTGCGAAGCGAATCGAGCCCGCGGTAGCCCACACCGCCCTGGCGCTGGGTCCGCAGACTTGGGTGGACCTCGGCACCGGGCCGACTGTCCTTGGCCGGAACCCCACCACGGTGGAGTTATGGGCCAATGTCCACACCAACAGCGGCTTTTTGTTTGCGGCGGGTGACACCAACGTGCTGCAGGGTTGCCTCTTTCTCGAACTCCTGTCCAGTTCCGGCAACGACGTCACTTTCAGCGCCGGCGCCTACGGCGTCGCCGCTACTAACGTGACGCTGCCGGGCAGTCTGAACGCATGGCATCACTATGCGCTGACGTATGATGCCGTGAATCTGACCTTTTTCTACGATGGCGTCCAGATGGCCGCCTGGCCCGCCATCCTCGATACGCCTTTGGCCCCCTTCTTCGTGGGGGACAAGTTTGCGGCTCCGTCCGCGGGCGTTGGCGAGGATCGTGCCGATGTGCAGCGCCTGCTGGTCTGGTCCGAAGCGCGCACCAGCGAGCAGTTGCTGAGCCGCATGCATCAATACGTTACTGGCCGGGCGTATATGTACCAAGACCTTGGCGCCCCGGAGTTGACGGATCCCAACCTGCTGGTCTGCTACCCGTTTTATGCCAACGACGGCACGGCGGCGCTCGATTTTGCCCACGATTACGTCGCCCCGATTACTTCACCCTACGGCTACGTCGCATCCTCCGCGCCGGTGTCATTCGATCTGAGCAACTGGAGCGGTTATCCGGGCTTTATATTTTCCGGGCGGTCCTACAACCCGCACTGCTACAACTATCCCCTCGTGACCAACAATCCGGCCAGCCTTTCCGCCATCTATGCCGTCCACACCAATTCTCCGATGGAAGTCTGGTGGGCCAACTCGTATCAGGCGGCTGGCATGCCGGCGGCCATTTACTGGCCTTCGCTCGTCACCTTCTACCAACCCCAGTGGCCCACCAACGCGCAAACCCTGGTGCTGGCCCACCAGACCGAGTCGGACAATGCCCTGCCCGACAACGCGCTCGATCCCCGAGTCTATTACCAGAACGATGTCAGCCAGGTGGGCTTCAACCCGAATGAAGAACATGCCTTGATCGTGGGCAATGCCTTGTATGCCATCCGCAACGACCTGAACAATGCGGCGCTGCCCGACAGTTCGGCTCCGCTGGTGCTGTTGGAGTACACCGACGCCGATACCGGCGCGGCCTGCATGCTGCCTTACAGCGTGGTGGCCACCAACAGCCAGTATGATTTCAATTACCCGGTGGGCGCGCCGAATCTGCTGGAGCCGATGGCCCCGCTCTCTTTCCTGGCCAATCCCAACTGTTCCAACACGGTGCCGTCCAGCGGGCCGGCCTGGCAGGACCGCAATCGTCAATGGTGGGCCTATCGCGCCGGTCGCGACGGTGTGAGCGCGGAAACGGTCCAGATGAACTGGTGCTACGAAAACCAGCCGGGGTTCTATTACCCGGGCGAAAACCCGCAGCCGGCGCTCGGCCAGGAAATCCCTTTTCTCAGCGGTCATGGCAGCCGGGGCCGGCCCCTGCCGGTGACCTATACCATCACCTGGCCTGACACCATACCCGTCCTGCACACCGGCGACACCCTGGTGAAGCCCAACCAGGAACAGGTCGGGTTGCCCGACATCTCGGATCAACTCAGCGTGGACATCCTCTTTCAGCAATCCTTGCCCTACGGCTACGCCGCCACCAACTACACTACCTCCTCGGGCGTGCAGGTGGTCCCGGTCCAGGAGTATCTCATCAACAACGTCAGCAGTTCCGTGGTGCTGATTGATCCCACCCGCATTCGCAGCAGCGCGATCCGGTTTGGTTTGCCCGCCAGCCTCAAGAAACAGCAGTCTGGTGCGCGCACCTACTTTCCGGACCTGCCCCCGCAGCTCAACCAGCGGTTTTATTGGCAGCAGACGCAAAACTCGCCCCCCGTCGGCCAGCTTTTCGTCCTCGGGCAAAACGTGGTTCCGGCCGTTGGCCTTAACTATCTCCTGCTGAATCTGCTCAGCGCGGACGAACGGGCCGCCGCGTTGAATTTGAGCTCCGACGCCAACTGGCAGTCCGCGATCAATGGCCTTCCGTCCGATGTATATGCGATCACCAACGGCAACATCCCGGCGGATTCGCTGGCGCTCTCGGCCGGCATTGGCCGGGGCCAGGGCTATGTGACGGTGGCCTTCAACAACGGCACCAGTGTCCCCGCCGGCACCCCCATCTCCCTGGCCTGCATCAACGTGCAGCCGCCGCTGGTGACGGGCGAAGTAAAGGCGATTGCGCCGGCCGATGTCCTTAACGAGCAGATGACCATGCGGCACACTACCGACTGTGCCGGCCATCCGGAAAACTATCAGTTCGACTGGCGTTACAACACCTCGGACAGCGCCACCAACTATAGCGACTGGCTTACCTATCCCAGCGCGCCCGGCGCCAACCAGATCACCTTCGGCAGCGGCCAACCCGCGTTCACGCTATCCGATAATTTCTTCGTCTGCCGCTACAAATCCCTCGATCCCCTCAACCCGGCGGGCACCAGTTGGAGCGCCTGGACCAAGCCGATGATTGCCGAAAGCTGGGTCAAACGCTCGATGAACGCCATCAATCCCTACAACCAGCGGATCACCGACTACACGAATAATCTGCCGGATTACAACATCAACATGATCGCCATGGCCGGCGGGCCCTACCTGGGCGATGTGGCCCTGAACCCGGAGAAGCTCAACGACTTTGGCCTGATCGAGATCTACTGGACCATTTTCAACCGGGCCCGCAACATGACGGCCGCTCTCCCTGGGGGCGGCAACCAGCCCATCTACGACACCTTGCGTTATGCGGCCACGCGTTTGAATGCTCTTTATATGCTCCTGGGCAACGAAGCTTATGCCGACGCCATGGACCCGACCATCGGCTTCAGTTCTCAGAGCGACTGGGACGCCTATGGCGACGACATCTCGCGCGCCTCCTCGTTGTTCTGTTTCATGAACCTCGTTCCGACCCTCATGGACGAGGAGTTGGCCCTGTTGCGCGGGCGCGATGACAAGCTAATGGATCCTGGAGTGCGCGAAGCGCCCATTTACAATCGCCTGATATGGAATTTCAGCAAGGGGATTGATGGTGGCGAGCTGGCCTATGCCCTCAACTATGGCATCGCCAATGCCCAGGGCAATCTCACCGGCACCATTTCGCAGGACGATGCCAAGCGGCTTTATCCGCAGGGCCATGGCGATGCGTGGGGGCACTACCTCTCGGCCCTCAAACTCTATTACCTGCTGCTGCACACCACCAACTATGTCTGGATTCCGGACACTACTTCCATGGACCTGGGCGGCGTCACCGTAGCGGTGGACTATTACGATGAGGAAAAGTTCGCCGAAACCGCCTCGGCCCGCCTGCGTGCCGGTCTGGACATTGCTCGACGCACCTTTCAGCAGACGTATCAGTCCGAACCGGCCGGTCTTTGGGCCGGGAGTCGGGACAGCGATACCAACCGCTGTTGGGGCACGGGCGACTGGGCCGTGCGTGCCGGCCAGGGCGCCTACTTCGACTGGGTGACAGTCAATTCCCTCCTGCCCACCGTGGACACCAACACCGCCCACACCGGCATACAGGTCGTTGACCGTTCAACCGTCCGCGCGCTGGGCGAAATCTCGACATCCCTTCAATCCCTCCAGACCCTCATCGATGGTGCCGATGGGGATTTGAACCCGCTCGGTCTGGCCAGGAATATCATGCCCTTTGACATCAGCCCCGCCGGCATTGATGCGGGCCAGAGTCATTTCGAGCAGATATATGACCGGGCGCTGGCCGCGCTCAACAACGCGCAGACGACACTCGACCACGCCCAGGGCGCCTCCCAGCGGCTGCGGAGACAAGCCACGTCGTTCAACAACTATGTCACCGACACGGTGGCTCAGAATGAACGGAATGCCCGCAACCGCCTGCTCCAGATATTTGGCACGCCCTACACCGATGATGTTGGTCCCGGCAAGACCTATGCTGACGGCTATGGCGGCCCGGATATCTATCACTTCAGCTATATCGATCTGGATTCGGTAGGGACCCTGTTCGGCTTCACCAACTCTGTCACCATCGCCCTGCCAGTGATACCGAACGATTTCGCCGCCGACACCGCGACGCAACATGAGTTGACTTCGACCAACCGACTGGTGACGTTCCATGTGGACTACGAAGGGGCGATGGGCAAACCGGCGGGTTGGACCGGCATCCGGTCGCGGCCCGGGGAGTATCAGGTCGCCAAGCTGGCCTACCTGCAAGCCATGGTTAAATTCCAGCAAAGCCTGATTACACTACAGAGCGGGGCGGCGGGTGTGCTGAGCAAGATCAGGGTCTTTAACACTTTCCAGACTGCGCAGGTGGATATGTTCAACTTCACGATGAGCCAGGACGCGCTTGCGCTGGCCGATATGACCAGTCAAGTGCTAGCGGCGTCCAAGACCAGACAGGCCCAGGCAAGTGCCGAGGCCCATCTGTTGGGTGGTGTCGTAAATCAACTGGGCCAGCGATTCGTGGAAGGCTTCGTGGAAGGAGTCATCGGGGGTCTGGCCGATGGAGACGTCACCGGGGAGATCATGGATCCGGGCCGTCTCGAGCGCAGCGATTACGGTAAGGATGCGCAAATGCTGGCCAGGAAAGACAGAGCGGTGCTATCGGGCTTCTCCAAAATCGCGAGCACGATGGAGTTGCTGATGGCCGGGGTGAAGGCTGCGCAAGCCACCTTTGCCCAGGTTACAACCGCCAACATGGCAATCAATGGGAGGCTGTTGGATATCGAGGGTTCGATCGGGCAACTGCTGCCGCTGATTGAGCAAATTCGCGCCAATAATATCGCTGTCAGTGAATCGGCCGCCAGAGTTGACGCGCTGGGTGCGGAGGGCCAAGAGCAACTCGCTCAATTGGGTGCCCAGCGTGCCGCCGGGGCTTGGCGGGTGCAGAACGCCCGCTATACGGACATGACGCTGCGCCTGTTCCGCGACGAGGCGCTCCGCCAATACTCGGACACCTTCACCCTCGCCGCCCGCTATGCCTACATGGCGGCCAGCGCCTATGATTACGAAACCGCCCTGCTGCGCGGTGATCCCACCGCCACGGCCGGCAGCCAGTTCATGGATCGCATCCTGCGCACGCGCAGTCTGGGCGCCGTCGTCAACGGTCAACCACTGGTGGCCGGTGGTTATGGCGACCCGGGCCTGGCCGATGCGCTGGCCCGCATGAAGGGCGACTGGGATGTCCTCAAGGGCCGTTTGGGCTTTAATAATCCCGACACCGAAACCAGCCGCTTTTCCCTGCGCACGGAATTGTTCCGCACCGCGCCCGATTCGTCATCCGACTCGACCTGGCAGAGCTTGTTGGCCAATAACATCGTGGATCTCATGACCATTCCCGAGTATCAGGATTATTGCCGAACGCTCGGCACGACGGACGCCACCAATGAACCGGGGATCATGATCACGTTCTCGACCACCATCATGCCAGGCAAGAACTTCTTCGGCAAAGATCTTGCGGGCGGCGATAACGCCTACGATCCCACGCATTCGGCCACCAAGATTCGCTCGGTGGGTGTCTGGTTCACCGGCGACACCAACGCGTTCAACACGGGGATGGCCAATGCCCCGCGAGTTTACTTCTTCCCGGTCGGCGCGGACCAGATGCGCTCGCCGACCCGCGGCAACGAGGATGTCATCCGCACTTGGAACGTCTTTGATCAGGCCTTGCCCGTGCCCTACAATGTCAGCGCCTCCGACCTGAACGCGCCGGACTGGATACCCTATTTCGACTCGTTGTCCGAGAACTTCGCCACCAGCCGCCGTTTTGCTTCGCTGCGCGCCTATCACGACAACGGGAATTTTACGCCAGCCGAACTTTGCACCAATGGCAGGCTGGTGGGTCGCTCGGTCTGGAACACCAAGTGGATGCTGCTGATTCCTGGACGGACTTTGTTATCTGATCCCGTGGAAGGCATCAACCGCTTCATTTACGGGCCGATGAAGACCGGACTTATTCCCGGGCGTACCGGGCATGGCGTCACGGACATCAAACTCTTTTTCAACACATATTCGTTTTCAGGCGATTGATCCAAAGGATGTAGATTATGAAGATACTGACTCAAAGTCGTGCGTGGCTGCTGCTGTTGGCGGGCTGCCTTCTGCCCCAGGCCGCGCCTGTCCCGGCCGGGGTGCCCCAGCCCATGTTCGTGTTCTATGGCGAGGCGCGCGACACCTTTGGCTGGCCCTTCCAGAAGGGGGCGGGCGCAACGGTGGTGGCGCGGCAGGGTACCAACGAATGCGCCAGCTACACGATTCGGGGGTCGCTTTACCCAGGCGTCAACTTCGTGCTCCCCATCTACCTGCAGGACGCCAACGCTAATATCGCCTATTCCGACAAAGCCGTCCGCCCGGGCAGCGCCGTGCAGATCCTCCTCGTTCAGGGCGGCGTGACCCAGAACCTGATGGGTGGCCCCGGCAGTTATGTCGTGGGCGAAGCCGCCCGATTCAGCAACATCATCCTGACCGCCGGAACGGACGCGGACCACGATGGCCTGCCGGATGCCTGGGAGCTCGAGCTGATCGCTTATTTGGATGATCCCCGCTATGCCACCATTTGGGATATCAACCCCAATGACGACTTGGATGGTGATGGTGTCAGCAACGCGAACGAATTCGCGGCCGGCACGTTCGCCTTTCTGCGGGACGACTTTTTCTATATCGATTATTGCCGCTCGGCCGGCGGCCTATTCGGACTGGGTTTCCTAAGCGTGCCCGGGAAGGGCTATTTGGTGGCCGAATCCACCAACCTGTCCGCCGGCGCGTGGTCGTATCCAGCCTATTCCACGGGCGAGACGAACAACTTCCAAACCGGGCAGTTTACCGGCAACGGCGACTGGATGCAGGTCTATGTTCCGCGCACTAATGGTTTCGGCGCCGTGCGGCTGGAGGCCAAACCGTAAGCACGATGAGGATGAGGAATTGCCTCAAGAGATCGCAACCGCGGTATTCGGCTATGTGATGAGCGTTCAGGATACCCGTGATCTGGCTGGCATCACCGCACCCCAGAATTGGCGTTGTGCCTGGGCCAAATGATGGAGCACGGCCTTGGCGTCTTTGGTCGTGTCAATCTGCATCCGGGCCGCAATCCACTTGGTCGGCAATACTATGCTCACTCAACCAGCGGTTACCGCGCAGCCAGTCGGGCCGATGCTCTGGCATGACGTGTTCCGCGTCTGAGGTGTCGCGTCTGCGGTTGACAACAGTTAGGAACTAACGGAAAATGTGTCAGGCATGAGCGAAGTCATTACGCCGCATTTCGAGAAGCTGATTGACCGGTTTGTCGCCAGTGGTCGGTTCAACAATAAATCTGAAGTCATTCGTGCCGGCCTTCGCTTGCTGGAGGAGCATGAAGCTAACGCCGCCGCCGCCAGCCGGGATGATCTAAGCCGCATTATCCAGACCGCTCTTGCGGATCCGCGTCCCCTGATTCCAGCGACGACCCTTCTCCACCGCCGCCAACGGCGATGAGAGGCATTTCCGTCTTTTTCACCGCGCTGGCCGAAGAGTATCTCGATCAGATCGAATACTATATCTCGGCTCACGATCCAGCCGCTGCCGCTCCATGCTGCCCAGGACTGGACCCGGTTCTTCGGCAAAGGCTAGCCCTGAAACGCACTGGCGGCACGCCGATCCGCTGGAGGGGCTTCGCGGATTTTCAACGCGGTCCATCGTGCGGGCGCTTCAGAATACCATTTACACGAGGTTCCATGGGATTAAGCTGCTTCCATGGAACGGCAAACGGTGATTTCAGCACAGGATTTGTCCAAGCGGCTTGGCGAGTTGCGGGCGGTCGATCGTGTGCCTTTCCGCGTCGCTGAGGAGGAATTGTTCGGGTTGCTTGGGCCGAAAATGATGTCGAGGTAGGGACACCGGTTGCCCGGTGCCCCCCTCACAGATCCCGGCGTGCGATTTGACCGCACCGGGCTCTTCAAGGTTGGCGACCGCCGCCGCACGCAACGGTTGGTCACGGTCACCACGGCTTTGGCCCAAAATCCCAACGGCACCCTGCCCACTACCTTTACCAATTGGAAAGATTTGCGGGCCGCCTATCGTTTGTTCGCCGAGACCGATGTCAC
>JBAXTC010001150.1:0-1868 GCA_037130375.1 Verrucomicrobiota bacterium
GCCGGGATCTGTGAGGGGGGCACCGGGCAACCGGTGTCCCTACCTCGACATCATTCATAGAATCAAGCCTGTCGGTAATGATCTGAAATCCTTCGAGAATGCTGTCCGGCGCCTCCGGTGGACCGGTCTCGCATGGCTGCTGTGGGTGGTCGTCGCGGCGTTGTTCGTGTCTGGCGCGGTTCAGCCACTGGCGGCGGACGAGCCCCGGTATCCCGCCGGCAGGGCCAATCTCGACACGTCGCCCGATCCGGACCATCCAACCAGGGTGGAGGTCTCCTTTTTCATTGATGATATTTCCGACATCGATTTGAACGACGGCTATTACAAGATCACCGGCCAGATGATCCTGGAATGGCGGGACCCCCGGCTGGCGTTCCCCCCCGACCCCCAACATCCGGGGCGGCCGAAGGATTTCAATGCCGAAGCGGCGAAGGAACTGCTCAAAGTAATCTGGGACCCCACTTTTGAGATCAGTAACGAACGGGGTCAGCGCCGCACCGGGGTCTTCTCCATCAACATCTGGCCCGACGGCCGCGTCCGGGTTTATGAGAAATTCGACAGCGTTCCCCGGTTCAGCGGTGATCTGCACATGTATCCCTATGGCACCATTGACCTGGACCTGGTCATGACCGGGTTTCTGCAGGATCGAAGCGAGATGTATTTTCACCTCAAAGGCTTTGAATTTCAGAATAACGCCAGGCCCGACGAGTTCATCCACGGCCATTGGACGTTTGTGGGCATGAAAGCGGTGGAACGGGCGGCCAAACGATCCGATGATCGGAGCGTCGATTATTCCCATCTCCATTTTCAGGTGACAGTGGCACATGAGTCTTTTCAATCAGGTTCCTATCAGGTGGCCATTAGCGTCTTTGTTCCCTTGCTGGTGATCTTCCTGGCCTCATCCGCCCTGCTCTGGATCGATCCGGGCAAGACCGGTTCCTATGCATCGCCCCGGCTGGGGGGGACGGTCACGCTGATCCTGGCCACCATCGCGCTGAAGTTTTCTCTGGCCAAGCAGCTCCCAGGGTTCATCTATCTGACCCTGACGGATGTGATCTTCCTCATCACCATCATGATGCTGGTTCTCAGCTTGATGGGTTCCTGCCTCTATCTCTGGCTGCACGCGGAACGGTCTAAAACCCTGGCCATCACGTACAACCGCTACCTCCGCCTGCTTTATCCGGTCCTGTACGTGGTCGTGATAGCCCTCTCCATCTATATGATGATCCATCATCCGCCGCTAATCGAGAATTAGAGTCTGAGCAGATTGCAGACAATCCTCTCGCAGTATGACGCCGGGATGTGTGGGGCGACCGTTTTTTTGACCACATGCACAAGGAATTGCTGGACCGAGCCGAGGACGCCAGGGACACGGCTTGGCTGACGAAGGCGCGCGAGAAGCCGAGGCATTACCGTTCGCTGGAGGAGTACTTGGCTGAGCGCAACGCCAAACGGGTATAGCCAACGACTGACGCATCCGGGTTGGCGACTACCGTGTCGTCTATGACATTGACAACACCGCCCGAGTTGTACGGGCGAACCGCGTGCGTCAGCGCCGCGAGGCCGCTCCAGAGGTGCAGGTGGCACAGGAGCCCAGCGGCTGCAGATGGGCAGTTGGACGTATGTCTCCAACCTGCTGAATGAAAATTCACGCCACTGAACTTGTGTCAATAGTGAGTGACACTTGAAAAGGATCGGAAGCGGTCACCGTTGGTCCAGCCCAGGATCGCGCGCGCATGTTTGGGTGTGGCGAAGTGGTAATAGACAGTTTCCAGCCAGCTCCTCCGCCGGGTAAGTCCAGATTTCGGCCAGGGTGGGATGGTAATGCGGCATCGCGGCGAGCGCGTGGACGGTCATGCGGTTGTGCA
>JBAXTC010001151.1:0-1868 GCA_037130375.1 Verrucomicrobiota bacterium
AAATCCGCAAGTTGGCTGGTAATTTGCATTTTCATTAAAGCTCTGCCACTGTCACCCCCCCGCGCCGGGTCAACACCCCTAGCCTATGGCACCGCCACCGCAATCCCTTCTCCTTCTTTATCCGTGATAATCCGTGAAATCCGTGGTTCCACCTGCTGTTTTCAAGGTTAAGTAGATGAAACGCTGAAATGCCGACTACGAACGAAGGGACTACGGACTGAATGTTCTTTCTCGGAGCAGTTTTCGCAGCAGCCGCGGATTGCGTGCCGCATGGATGAGCAGTGATACGACGACCCAATCGCCGTGATATCTGTAATAGACCGCATAGGGAAATGGGTTGAGCAGTATCCTCCGAAAATCCTCGTAAACCGGCCGGTATATCTCTCCTTGGTGCTGGATGTGGGGGAGGATCGAGTAAAAGACCTCCAGAAAACGGTCCCCTAATCCCACGTATCCCTCTTCATCATACCACTGGGCCGCTTGCGCTGTGTCCTCCAGAACCGCCGGCAGAAGGCGAAGCTCCTTCATGTGCGACGCGTTTTCAACCGCTCCTTGAATTGTTCAAGCGTGAGCGTTGAGACCGGGTCTTTGAGAAACGCCGCCCATCTTTCATCCAGCATCCCTTTTCCCTCCGCAGAAACTTCCAAGGCGTCGAGTTCCGGCGCCACAGACACCCAGAGCTCGTCCACCAGTTGCAGTTTTTCTCGGACCGACAGGGCCCGCACCTCAGGAAGATCAGTCAACGTCATAGGTCAATTTCGCGATCGGGACCGTGGTAGTGATAGGAATTTGCTTTTTGCGCACCCGCTCTGGGTATTGTGCGTTCCGTAAACAAGGCCGCTAAGGCAGCGTATTGATGAACTTATCCGCCTGCGCGATCGCGGCGTTCATGTCATCCAGGAGCTTGCCGATATCGGTCTGGATATTGGTGCTTTCTTCTTTCAGTGAGGCGATGGCCGCAGCGTTCAGGTTATGCTTGAGGAAAAGCACCTGACCGTGCAAGTGCGTCAATACCGGATCCATGCTTCCTTCGGCGCGTTTGAGGGCCGCGTGGAGCTCGTCATCGCGCGCAGCCACAACGTCTTTCTTCAGCAAGTCGCGCTTATATACTCCAACTTTTTCCCACGCCCAGTAGGAAGCGGTACGACAGCCGGCGATGAAAAGGACGGAAAGCAAAAGCCCGAACCAAACCCGTAATTTCATGCTCGCCAGTGTACGTCAGGAATTCTTCCTGGCAATCCCAAACGCACCTTAACGGGTCGGCGCTGGCGGGGCTTGGAACAGCCGTTCCGTCCCGACGGCCGGTTGCCGATTCCTCCGCGAGCGCCTACTCTTACAACCGAAACATTCAATATGCCCAGTCAATTGCAGATGGCGGCGACGGCCCTCGGTTTGGAGAAATACCGGCGCCATATCTTTCTTTGCGCCGACCAAACGGAGCCGAAATGCGCGGCCAAAGAAAAGGGCCTGGAGTCGTGGGAGTATTTAAAGCGTCGGCTCAAGGAGTTGGGGCTCGCCGGGCCCGAACCGATGGTTTATCGAAGCAAAGCCAACTGCCTGCGCGTCTGCATGCAAGGGCCAATCGCGGTGGTCTATCCCGAAGCCGTGTGGTATCACTCGTGTGGCCCGGAGGTGCTTGAACGGATCATTCAAGAACATTTGGTGCAAGGGAAAATCGTCGAAGCCTTTGCCTTCGCTAAAAACCCGATGTCCAGGTATGAGCCTGAACTCGGAAGTTGATGCTCAGTTGAGGCAAAAGGAGCGGAGGCACGACATGATTAGGCCAATGATTTCCAATGGCGTTGGCGTTTAACAACCGCAAGAAGTCTTGGAAGTCGCGCGGCAGCGGGATCATAGGCGTGTGCAGT
>JBAXTC010001152.1:0-1864 GCA_037130375.1 Verrucomicrobiota bacterium
CCCTCGTCGCGCTCAACAACGCGCAAACCGCCCTCGACCAGGCCCAGGGCGCCTCCCAGCGGCTGCGCCGCCAGGCCACCTCGTTCAATAACTATGTCACCGATACAGTGGCGCAAAACGAGAGCAATACCCGCAGCCGCCTGCTCGAAATCTTCGGCACTCCCTATCAAGACGATATTGGCCCCGGCATGAGTTATCCCGACGGCTATGACGGGCCGGATCTCTATCACTACATGTACGTCGATCTGAGCGCCCTCACCGGGTGCAATACGCCGGCCTTCACAAACAGTGTCAGCATCACGCTGCCCTCCATGCCCGGGGGATTCACCACCAGTCCCGCGGCCGCCAATGCACTCAAGCTGGACCTGACGAACACGGTTACGTTCACGATGGACAACGAACTCAACATAGGCAAGCCCGACGGCTGGACCGGCCTCCGCCAGCGGCCCGGCGAATGCCAGATCGCCAAACAGGCCTACCTGCAAGGCATGGTCGAGCTCCAGGAAAGCTATGACAAGATTCAGTCGCAGGTGGCCGGCATCAAGAGCGCTGTCCAATCATTCAACTCTTACAACAATCGACTCGAGACGCAATTCGCAATCATGATGCTGCAGGACGCGGCCTATCTATTCTCGGTCGGCAGCAAAGCGATTGCGGATAGTAGAGCACAAGCAGCGAACCGAAGTACTGAAACGCATTATCTCAACGGCGTCCTTAACCAACTGAGTCGCGCCTTCGTACACGCTGACTCAATTGTGTCGGATATCGAGGGTGAGGCCTTCGGAGTCGTCACCATCCCGGAGGTTATTGATCCTGGACAGGCCAGCCGTAATACCGCAGCCTCGCTTGCAAGGAATCTTGCTATTGGCGATGTGGCAGTGGCAACCGGGTGGACCGCTGTGGCCAAGGGCGCGCAGGTAATCATGACTACGGTGGAACAGGCGCTGAAAAACCTGGCATGGGTGGACGGCAACATCGATGCGATCGAGGTCAGGCTGAACCTGATTCACTCGCAGATAGCGGCCCTTGAGCCGATGGTTCAGGAAGTGCAGGCCAAGAACCTGGCGGTCAACCAATTGGCCGCCAAGTACACCGCGCTGGTTGCGGAGGGTACGGATGTGCTCGGGCAGTTGTCCGGCGCGCGCGCGGCCGGGGCCTGGCGGGTGCAGAACGCCCGCTACGCGGACATGACCCTGCGCATATTCCGGGATGAGTCGCTGCGCAAGTATTCGGACACCTTCGATCTTGCGGCGAAGTATGCCTACATGGCGGCGAGCGCTTACGACTATGAAACGGCGCTGCTGAGCGGCGACCCCACCGCGATGGCGGGCAGCCAGTTCATGGATCGCATCCTGCGCACGCGCAGTTTGGGCGCGGTGGTCAACGGCCAGCCGCTGCCGGCCAATGGCTACGGCGATGCCGGCCTGGCCGATGCCCTGGCGCGGATGAAGGGAGATTGGAGCGTGCTCAAAGGCCGTTTGGGCTTCAACAATCCCGACACCGAAACCAGCCGCTTCTCGCTGCGCACGGAACTGTTCCGCATCGCGCCTGGCAGCGCGTCCGACGTCACGTGGCGAAATCAATTGCAGCTTTGCGAGGTGGATCTCACGACCATTCCCGAATACAACAACTACTGCAAAACGCTCGGCACGCCGAGCACCACCAATGAGCCGGGCCTCATGATTACTTTCTCGAGCAGCATCGTGGCCGGCCAGAACTTCTTCGGCCAGGACCTGGCCGGGGGCGATAACGCCTACGATCCGACGCATTCGGCCACCAAGATCCGATCTGTGGGGGTCTGGTTCGCCGGCTACACCAACGCCTTCGGCTCCGGGATGGCCAATGCGCCGCGGGTCTATCTGTT
>JBAXTC010001153.1:0-1861 GCA_037130375.1 Verrucomicrobiota bacterium
ATTAGTTACGATATGGACGATTTAAAATAATTTCTTGTGGGTTTTTCGTTGGGCGGTTTTTTGGTATGAGGGTTGCCCAGAAAGAACTCGCGCGATGAATGACGTCGATTTTCCGGGATGGCGGCCAGAGAAGTCCATCCAAGTGGTGGAGGGCAATGGGCGGACCCGTGTGATCGTAAAGGGCAAACCCTATATGAGTTGGCAGTCAGGGGATGAGGGGTGCGTTCGGTTGGTGATTGTTCAGTTGCATGAGTGCGGGTTGGGAACGGAAGAGGATTTGGCGAAGGCGTTTGGACGGCACGTCAACTCGGTACAGAAATACCTGAAGGATTTTGCTGGCGAGGGAATCCTGGGCCTGATTTCGGAGCGCCGGGGCCCCCAAGGTCGGTGGAAGCTCACCCCGGAGTTGCGCGGTAAGATCTTGCACATCGTTTTTCGAGAGGGGATCTGGAAACTGAAAGGGATTGAGCAGCGATTGCTGGAAACCTGGCAAGAGGCGGTGAGCGTGCCGAGCATCCAACAAGTGTTGGCGGAAAACGGGTTGGGCGAACCGCCCCCCAAGGGCGTCGGCGACACAGCGGTCCAAGGTGAGCTTTTAGCCTTCCAGCCTGAGCCGCAGTTGATGCTGCCTTTGGAGGGTTCTGCCGCCCAATCCAGGGAGCAAGTCGGTGCAGGCAGCGCGCGGGCGGCGCAAAGCGGAACGGGAGAGGGCCACGCTGCAGGAGGCGAGGCCATAGCCGGAACTGCCGACCTGGGAAGAGGATGGCGGCGAGACTCCTATTGGCCGGCGCAGCGAGTCTATTTGGATCGGTTGGAACAAGGTGCATACAATGCGTATGCTGGCGGGCTGCTGTTTGCGCCGTTGCTGGCGCGATATAATTTTGTTCCGACGTTGAGCCGAATCATCACTATTGGGACTCATGCAGGCTACAGGCTGGAGGAGTTGGGGTTGACGTTGTTCTATTTGGATGTGTTTGGGTTTGGGTCGCTGGAGGACTTTAAGCGCGCTTATCCTGAGGAGTTTGGCGTATTGCTGGGACGCACGCAGAGTCCGAGCCTTTTCACGCTGCGGCGGTTCCTGCACAAGGTGAGAAAGTTGGGCAAAGGCGAAGCCTTGATCGATGGGTTTGCGCTGGGCTATTTGAAGTCCGACCTGGCGGCGTGGGGAGTGATGTATATCGATGGCCATTTCTTGCCGTATTATGGGCTGTATCGGATCAGCAAGGGTTGGCACGGCGTGCGCCAGATGCCGATGAAAGGCAGCTACCATTTTCTGGTGGTGGACGAGCGCTTCGCCCCCTGGCTGTTCTTGATCCGCTCAGCGTCGGAGGATCTGCTGCAAAAGATACCGGAGTTGATCGAGAAGGCCAAACGGATCGGGGCGCAAGCCGGAGTCAGTCAGGAGCGGCTGGACCAGTTGATCGTGGTCTTCGATCGGGAGGGCTACAGCGCGGAGCTCTACCGCTACTTGGAGGGCAAAGATCAGGGAGAGGGCAAGCGGCGGGCGCTGTTCATCAGTTGGGCTAAATATTCGGATAAATGGGTGAACGATCTGGCGGAGGAGCAATTCAACCGGGTGGCGCCGGTGACTTATGAGATCCGGAAGGCCGAAGTGATCCCCTACCTGGAGACCACACGCACGATGAGCCAGTACGGGAAGATTCGGGCGGTGGTGATCCAAAATGGCCGGGACAAAAAGCGAGCGGCCATTTACACCAACGGCACCGCCGAGGAAATCGGGGCGGAGTCGATCGTGCAATTGATTTGTCGGCGCTGGGGAGAGGAGAATGCCATTAAGGAACTGCTGCACAAACATCTGATTAACTACACGCCGGGTTATGTCCTGGAGGAATTGGAAGAG
>JBAXTC010001154.1:0-1857 GCA_037130375.1 Verrucomicrobiota bacterium
GGCTCCCGCACCGGGACTCGCTCCGCCGAGGCGGCGGTGAGCTCGGGCACGGTTCGGCCGTTGCCGTTCTTGGGCAACGGCTTGGGCAGTTGCACCAACCCATCCTTCCCCATGCTTCCAGGTTTTCTGGCACCCGGTCCCCATGCCGCGCGCAGGCTTCCTTAAGATCACTGGCTTGGCAGCGGTGGTGTTTGAAAGCAAGATGTGAGCACGCCGCTGGCGAGCGATAAATACAGGCGCGCAATCTCCCGCTTCTGCAATTCCTTGTTTCTTACCCCGGTTCTCATGCATTGTCTCAAATGACTCGCTCCGCAATGTGCGCGGCACTCGAAGGCCGAACCCCCTGCGTAAGCTGATAGAATTGACGAATGAGACACTCGGGCAGAATCGCCATCGTTATCGCGGCACTTTCCGCGTTAGGCCCCTTTTCTGTCGATACCTATTTTCCTTCTTTTCCAGCGCTGGCAGCGCACTTTTCGGTCAGCCAGATCCAAATGCAATCCACCCTCACTGCGTATTTGGTGGCTTTGGCCGTGATGAACCTCTTTCACGGGGCGTTGTCCGACTCATTTGGGAGGCGACACGTTATCCTGGCGGCACTGGGGGTGTATAGCGCAAGCGCCGCCGGATGCATGTGGGCTCCCACATTTGGCTGGCTGCTTGCGCTGCGCGTGATTCAAGGACTCGCTGCTGGCGCCGGCATGATCGTGAGCCGGGCCGTTATACGGGACCTTTTTGAGGGTGTGGAGGCGCACCGATTGATGGCGCAGGTAGCCATGCTCACCGGTCTGGCGCCGGTGATCGCGCCCATTCTGGGAGGTTGGTTGCACGTTTGGTTTGGCTGGCGCGGGCCGTTTGGCTTTCTTGCGCTCTTCGGGATAGTTCTATGGTGTGCCTGCCGCGTCGGATTGCCGGAAAGCCTGCCAGCGCATTTGCGGCACTCGTTTCACCCGGCAAAACTCGCCCGAGCCTATATGAGCACCCTGCGCCAACCGGCTTTCATGCTGATGTGCCTGGCGATGGCAATCGGTGGGGGCGGGTTTCTGCTTTATGTGGCCACTGCTCCCGACGTAGTGCTCAACATCCTCAACCTGTCAGAAACGCAATTTGGGTGGATGTTTGTGCCCTTGGTCTCAGGCTTGATTCTTGGCTCCGCCACCAGCAGCAAGCTGGCCGGACGGATTGAATCCACACGTGCCGTCCAACTGGGATTCCTTTTGATGGCCGTGGGTGCTGGCGCCAACCTGCTGGTCAATACCTTGACCGTTCCTCGAATCCTTTGGGCGGTTTTCCCGCTCACGATCTATACCTTTGGTTTTTCGCTGGTGGTCCCGGTGCTGACAGTCGAAAGCCTTGATCTGGTGCCACACCGGCGAGGATTGGCCGCCTCGCTGCAAGGTTTCAGTCACGTTTTGGTATTCGCTCTAATCTCCAGTTTCGCAGCCCCGCTGGTTTACCGGTCAGGTCCGAAACATGCAATTGGATTGGCTGCCATGATGGCACTGAGCTATGTGTCGTACATCGCAAGTCGCGCTGCTTCAGCGGCAGGGCGTCCGCGAGCGAAAGTTGAAGCCCTTGAAGCTCATCGCGGCGAATGACCCTCGCGAAGATCGCCTTTTTGTTACTTGTGCTATAGCGCTCAGCTAAATTGATCCACATCTGCTCAGATAAACTGATCCATCTATTGCGGGCAGGGAGTGCTGGTTCTTCTTTCCAAGTAGTGGCCTTTTCCAAGTAGTGGGGCGGAGCGGGGATGACCGATCCAGAGGCGGAGGGCTGGGCTAACGGACTATGCCTGGGACCTGAGCAGGTCGTTCCAATCGTGGTGGGAAGGGCGAAGGCGTTGGACGGCGGGGT
>JBAXTC010001155.1:0-1855 GCA_037130375.1 Verrucomicrobiota bacterium
ACGGAGACAACCGGTTGAAAACGGGCGTCCGGCATCCGCGAAAGCAATGCGTGTGATGCTCCACTTTTCGAGCGGGCGGCGGCCACAAGCAGGCTGGTATCAAAGACGACTCTCATCTGACGGCTTCTTCAACCAAAGTGAACTCTTCGATTTTCGTAATGGCAGACATCGCCATCGAAATACCGTTGTCCGGAACGTAAAGAAACTTCAATTGTTTTCAATCGCGCCGGCATACTCCACCCGCATCGTGCGCGGCATGAGACCATCTTGACGCCTACAGGGCCAACCGTCAAGCTCGATCAGGCGAGTAGCCGCCATGCTGCCCCCGCGCATCGGGGACCCCGGTCTCCAGATCGGAATCGTCTTCGCCTCAAGCTGCAAGTTCTCGCTGTCGCTCTTCCGCGGATCATCCTACTGCATCGCCCGCCATTGCTGGTAACCGCTTACCGCCATTCGACCGCGGCGTGTCATGCTAGAGGGTATCCGAAAAGGGATCGGCACACGGAAAGTCCTCCCCGGCTTCGCGGCTGGCACACTCTTTTCCCAGCTTTCCCGAGGAAATATTCGCGTCAGCCGCTCAGGCGGGGACGCCTTCACCGCACCGCCAACCCCTTTTCGGATAGGCTCTAGCCAACGTGTATCTGCATTATGTGCTGGACCTGTGGTTTGAGCTCAAAGTGCGTAAACTTGTTGGTTCCATCGAACGGTTAGAAGATGCCGGATGCAGATCGGCCTGTGAGCAAGCCGATCCCGCTGGTGGGCCACTGCCCGTTGCCCTAACTGCCTAAGCAGCCTCAGCCGCCGGGGAAACATTTATACGAAAGCCCAATGCCTTCAAAATTCCTTGCAAAGTAGTCAATCGGGGATTGCCTCTGCTGGATAGCGCTTTGTAAAGACTCTCTCTTTGAATATGAGCCTGTCGCGCAACGACACTGGCTCCCCCGCCAGCATCCACCACGTCCCGAAGCGCGAGTAAAAACACAGCTTGATCCCCTGACTCAAGGGCTTGAGCAAGGTATACAGCCGCATATTCCGGATCTTTGAGTTCCTTCAATAGTCCGTCTTTATAGCTAATCGTTTTCATTTCTTCTTAAGCTGTTTCCACTGCTTCCATAACCGTATCGAGGTGCTGATGTCGCGTTGCTGAGTTCGCTTATGATACCAATCATCAAACGGAACACTTCCGTTTTCGAGCTGGAGCTTCCGGATTTCGCGCTCAATCACCATGTCAATGTAAGCTATAGTTCACACCCGAGTCAACCAGAACTCTTCGGAAACTGCGCACGGGAAGATTGTGTGGCGCGGGAATTATTGGCATCTTCACTGGGCGACTGGAAATAACAGATGTCCCATCAACCGAACAATATCTCTGCCGGAACACAGGTCGTTTCGCTCGTGGAAGTTCACGGGACAAATGATTCGTTGGTGCATCCGCGAGGAGCCGTGGGCGTAGTCACGCGCACGCCGGCGGTAGAAGGAGAAACCTTTCTCGTTCGATTCCCCGACGGTTTCGAGAAATCGCTCCAGCGTTCGCAAATCGAAGTGTTGAAACATTTCAAGGATCGGCTTGGCGATGACTCACCGTCCTCAACATTCGACCTGGAATCTTTCATCATTTACCGCTGCGTCGTTGGTTCGCGTGCTTATGGGCTGGACAACGACAAATCGGACACCGACCGGCGCGGTATCTACCTCGCGCCCGCCGAACTGGAATGGTCGCTCTTCGGTGCACCGGAACAATTCGAAGACAACGCCACACAAAGCTGCTATTGGGAATTGCAGAAGTTCCTCACCATGGCACTCAAGGCGAATCCGAACATCTTGGAATGCCTTTACTCGCCGATGGTGGAAAAGG
>JBAXTC010001156.1:0-1850 GCA_037130375.1 Verrucomicrobiota bacterium
GCATGAAATACATCACCAACATGGAACGGCGGGGCATCGAAAAGGGCATCGAAAGGGGCCGACAGGAAGGCCAGATTCGCAGCCAGCAGGAATCCGTGCTGACAGTGCTGGAGACTCGTTTTGGAGAAATTCCATATTCGCTCCGGGAGGCTGTCACCGCCACGGACGACCTGGTCCGCCTCAAGCAATGGCACCGTTTGGCCATTCAATTGGCCAGCCTCGCGGAGTTTGAGACGCGCATGCTCAAGCGGTGAATTCCCGTCATCCATCATCCATCATCCGATTGTAGCATTTCAGCCTTTCAGAATTGCCGGTAGTCCGTCATCTGTCCTCTGTCATCTGGTCTCTGTTTTCAGCTTTTCAGTTTGCCAGCATTTCAGCATTTGGATCTGTGATTTCTGCTTTTCCGCCCTGGGTGCCATCGTCGAAAAGACCCTCAACCCTGAAAGGGGAATGGCACTTACATAAGGCCATCGAGTGCGAGAATCATTGGGCTTTTGAGGCGTTTTGTAAGGCAAAATGAGCTTAAGTAAGTGCCATTCCCCTGAAAGGGTTGGATCACCTGCCCCCTTGGTCCATGCTCGCCGCCGCGGCACAATCACATCCACAGATCGGCTACGGTGGGACGGCCCCCGATGTAACCCCTTCAGGGTTGGATTGCGCACGCGGAGCACACCCGGGGTAGCTCGCGGCCTCGCAACCCCGGGCTGAGTGATTTCATCCTTTCAGGATGAGGCCCTTCAGATTGTTGCTTTCTGCTTTCCAGCTTTTGAGGGGAGGGCAGCCTGGCAGGTAGTGTTTTCGTCCGTGTTTATCGGTGTTTCAATTCTTTCCTCACGGCTGGAAGAAGCAGATCAACCACGGATGGGCACGGATGGGCACGGATAGTTTTTGCCGCCGACATGATTCTCCCGGAGGGTGCGTTTCATGAAATAGTCCACTGTCTTCCGTCCTCTGACACCCTAAGCTGGTCTCAGGCCTCCAATCTCCATCCAGCTTGAGCCGCGGAACCAACGGTGCTAGGGTTTACGCATGAGCAAGTTACTCGATGTTGAAGCGGCGGCCGAGGCGTTGCCGCCGGAGCAGAAAGAGGAATTGATTAGGTTCCTCACCGCGCATCTTCGTCCATCGTACCAGGTCGCGCGTGGAGCGAGGCTCGTCGATGGGCCCAGTGGCACCCTGCTGCTGGAAGCTCCGCCGGGTGCGCCGCCTATGACCACAGAAGCAGTCAGGCAAATGCTTGAGGATTTCCCGTGATCGGCTGGTTGCTCGACGTTAATGTGCTGCTCGGCTGCGCCTGGAAGAGCCACGCCGGCCACCCGGATTTGCTCGGTTGGCTGTTGGAGGGCAACGATTGGGCAACCTGTCCGCTCACAGAATCGGCCTTTATGCGGATTAGCATGACGACCGCCTACAGGGCGACCTTTGACAACGCTCGGAAATCGCTCGCAACGCTGCGCGCTCTCCGTGGTCACATCTTCCAATTCGACGACGTGGATGCGGCGATGTTGCCTCTTCTGACGAGCTACAAAGACACGACCGATGCGCACCTTGTGATCTTGGCAAAGCGGCACGGGTTGAAGCTGGCCACGTTGGATCAAACACTGCTAGCGAAACCCTGGGCCGCCGGGGTGGCAGAGAATCCGCTGCTGCAAGCGGTACGATGATAGTGCTGGGCGTCGCTTGAACCCGGGGCCTTTTTGCTCTATTTTCCCCCCATGTCTCATCTGCTAAGCCCATCTTCCCCCGCTGTAGGCGAGCTTGAAGGTGCCAGTTTTGGCGCGAGGACAACTTTCGCGACGGACAGTCCGGCCATCCGGGAGGATGTGCTGCGGGATCCACGCGAGGGT
>JBAXTC010001157.1:0-1846 GCA_037130375.1 Verrucomicrobiota bacterium
GGCGCACTTTTCCTCGATTATCGGAGTGTTAGCGCCGACTGCCATCGGCGGCTACGATTTCTTGAAACCACCCTGCACTACACGGCACACAGTGAAATCGGGCTTGACCAAAAAGAACTTGTAGGCAACATCAAAGGTCCGGTCGAAAGAACGACATGATGAAATATTGGTTAATCCGCCTGACCTTGCTGGCCATCCAGGAACTCGCCCCCCGCCCTGCCCCGCCCAATACCAGCTTCAAATGAGCCGAAGCGGGTGTTTAATTCCAATGTCTTGAATCTGATGAAAAAACTCACCACATGGCTGGCGCTCGTCATCTGCGCTGCCGACCTCCGTGCCGCGCCATCATCACCTCCGCCTCCCGCGTCGCAAAACCTCATTCTGGCCGCGCCCATTCGCACATGGGACGAAGCTGTGCCCCTGGGCAACGGTTTGACGGGTGGATTGCTATGGGGCGAAGGGAATCTCGTTCGCCTCTCGCTGGACCGCGGCGATCTGTGGGATGAACGTCCCCACGCCGAACCGGGGTGGTGGAAGAAACGCACATGGAAGGTGGGCGGCGATTGGGACGGCCCATACAACGGCGTCACACCCACGAAGCTGCCCGCTGGGCGGCTCGAGATTACTCTCAATCCGTCGCAACAGGTCAAGACCTTCGAACTGAACCTGGCCACGGCCGAGGGGTGGGCGCATTTTACCGACAGCAGTAAACTAGAGGCGTTCTTCAGTGCGGCTTCGCCGGTCGCCGCACTTCGCATCCCCGGACCCGAGCCGAAAAATATCTCGCTGATTCCGGCGGGCGCGGCCAAGGAGGCCGGCGACGCCGGGCCGCGCAGCGGCGGCGCCGTGAGCCGGTTGGGTTATCCTCCCGCCAGGCCCGGTCAGCAAGGCCGGGCGCAATGGTACGTGCAGGAGGCCTGAGCCAGCCATCCAGAATTACGCCCTGCTATGCCGCTACTTCTACGGCGCAGCCTCCCGGCGGGGCGCGCCGCCCATGCCTTTGCAGGGTGTCTGGACGGCGGACAACGGCGGCTTGCCGCCCTGGAAAGGCGATTACCACAACGACCTCAACACACAGATGACATACATCGGCTATCATGCCGCCGGGAATTTCGACGAAGGCGCGTGCTATTTGGATTTGCTGACGAAACTGGCGCCGGCCTTCACACAATTCGCCCGTGATTTCTACGGCACGCCTGGCCTGGCCTCGCCAGGGGTGATGTCGCTCGCCGGTCAGCCTTTGGGTGGTTGGGGGCAATACTCGCTCTCGCCCACAATGACTTCGTGGAACGCCCACATGTTCTACCTGCACTGGCGCTCGCCGAAATGGCGGAGGCGCCCGGCCACGCCAACGATGTGAAACGCTGGCGCGAGACTGCCGGGGCTCTGGGCGATTTCCACACGGACGCCAATGGGATGCTGCTCAGAGGCGTGCGTAAAGTGGGGAACAACTTCCATGTGGTTTTGAAGAAAGGCCAGTTCCTCGAAGCCACCCTGCCCAAGCTCCAGAGCATTCCCCTGGCTCCTACAAACGTGGCTGAACCAGTCGTCATCAAGGACACCCTGCCTGCCTTCCGTTGAACGAACGGCCCCCATCCGCTCCATACCACGTAATTTTCTCACCAATACAAGAACAAGACTGAAATGGCGAACGGGCAAATCCAGTCAAAGCCCTACCTACGAGCCAAAGCCAGGGCGAGAACGCGGTAACGATACGCCCGCCATCAAGGACGCCGACAGGTGCCAGGTTGCCTTGAACCGTTGAACTTTGAACCGTTGAACTTTGAACCGTTGAACCTTGAACCTTGAACCTTGAACCTCGAACCTTGAACCTTGAACCTTGAAC
>JBAXTC010001158.1:0-1845 GCA_037130375.1 Verrucomicrobiota bacterium
ACGAGGCAAGAACCGCCAGACCAGAAGGAGTTTCGACTCAAGGGGCATTAGCGCCGGGCAAACTATGAACGTCGGGACAGAGCATCGCCAGGTACCGCCTCAGGCAGATCACCCCGAGAGGGGAAACGAGCGGGAACGTCACAGCAGGGGATGCGCATGCGAATGTCACAGGGCTTGTGGTAATCTTGAGGTAGTTTATGAACGAAAACAACATACCGCAACCAACCAGGAAGATCATCGTCCGGTCTGACGGCAGTTATCTTGGAGATGGCACGGGCAAGATTGTCGCCAGGCATGGCAACCACGCAGATTCCAAGCGAGCGCGCAGACCATTTGGCCAGCCAGGAGTCGCGGTCTTCACTTTTATTATAGAAGTCGCCCTGCTGCTGGGCCTTACCAGCGAGGTGTTCGGCTATCCGGGAGGATATGGACCGTTTCGTGCGGGGCGGAAGCCCGCGTCCCCGCCGCTCTTCAAATGCAAGCTGATAGCCGAGCAGACGCCGGCGGGCGACAGTATTGACGGAGCATTGCGACGCTACCGGCCTGCGGCCGTCGGAAAAGTCCAGGCTCAAACAAAACTGGTGCTCCTCGGCACGACCAACGGATGGATAATCAGCCTCATTGGTGCCGGGGGCCGAAACTTGTTGCCGACGACGGTCACGAATAGCATGACCCGTTGCGAAATGGAGGTATTCTCATGTGATCTGAACAAGGACGGTTTGCCCGACTTTATCGTGAACGTCTGGTCCGGCGGTGTCGGCCTTGCGTTCTTCGGAACAGAGGTGACTTTTTTGCTCTCGTCCAAAGTAGGCTACCGGGCTGCCTCCTTCTATCTTTACGGTTTCGGGAAAGAGGATCTGGTGCAGTTCAGGGCCGGCGGCCCGGTCTATTTCATCCTCAACGATCTTCTGGGTAGTGACGACGAGAAAACTCTGGATGGGCGTAGCCACAACTTCTGGGTCTATCAGCTCTACCGAATCGACGGCACCCGGTTCGTGCCGGCAGCCGCCGATCAACCGGGCTTCCCCAAATGGGTGTGGTATACCGACCGCGACAACCACAAAGAAACCACGCAACTGACCTCAGAACAGAAGGACAGATTACTGAGAAAAAGACGCGCGGCCTTTCGGTGACGAACCCTCACCAACCAGCCCCAGTAAATGTTCTTTACCGATAAGCCCGAAACCGCTTTGCTTCGTATGCAATGAACGCCAGGAGATATAATCCTGTGGAGCCATTGCTTGGTTATGACTTATAAGCGGATCCAGGGTAAGTATTCTCTGTGGAAGGCATATACGACCAGGAAGAAGTATGACCCGTTCTGCGAGAAGCAACCGAAGAGAGATTAACGGAAAGGGGGCAAACTGGAGGTTGAAACTGGAGTTGTGCGCATCGTGCCCTGCTGTTGGCATTCTCATGGGCGTGACGCCAATGAAGCAGGATATGTTTGAGGCTTTTGGAGGTGCCCATTTGCAGGCGGGTGGCAATCCACTTGATGGGCAGGGTCGTTTCCTTCCTCACCCGTGCTGCCATCGCCAGTTTGCCTGAATCATTCTTCAGCCGGGAGCGGGTGGACGCCCTGCACACCCTGCCGAACCTGCCGAAGCTGCTGGCTGCCCGCGCGTCCGGGCTGCTGAACCTCGCCGACGTGGGCCGATTCGCGAACGGCGCTCTAGTTCTTCCGAACCGCCACCGGCTTGGAGGTGGATGTGGTTTTGGAACAATCCGACGGCTCGGTCGCTGGCGTCGAGGTCAAGGCCAGCGCCAGCGTGGGGGCATCGGACTTTGCCGCGCTGAAAACACTGCGGAACCAACTGGGCCAGTTGTTCCGTGCCGGAGTGGTGC
>JBAXTC010001159.1:0-1841 GCA_037130375.1 Verrucomicrobiota bacterium
TGCGCCAAAGCGGTTTCGCGGCTTTGGCAACTGCCGCTGCTGCGCTTTGATATGGGCCGGATGTTCGGCAGCCTGGTCGGCTCGTCCGAGGAAAACGTGCGCCGCGCCATCACGGTGGCAGAGTCCATCGCTCCCGTGGTGCTTTGGGTGGACGAGATCGACAAGGCGTTTGTTGGCTCGCAAAGCTCGGGCGTGACTGACGGCGGCACGACGGCTCGCGTTTTTGGCACTTTTCTGACCTGGCTTTCGGAAAAGCGCGCGCCGGTGTTCGTCGTGGCCACCGCCAATGATGTTTCCCAACTCCCACCCGAGCTGTTGCGCAAAGGACGGTTGGACGAAATCTTTTACGTCGATTTGCCGTCAGACGAGGAGCGGGCGGAAATCTTCCGCATTCATCTGACCAAGCGCAATCGGCGCCCGGAGGACTTTGACTTCGCCGACATGGTCGCGGCGAGCCCGGATTTCAGCGGCGCCGAAATCGAGGAAGCGATCATCAGCGCGCTTTACGACGCGTTCTACGGGAAGCAGGAATTGGCCACCGCCCACGTGATTGCAGCCCTGAGCCAGACCGTGCCGATGGCCAAGACGATGGCCGAGAAGATCACGGCACAACGCAATTGGGCGCACGGGCGGGCGCGCAACGCGAGCATTCCCCGTGCGACCCGGGCCAGCGGCGAGGAACAGCCAAACGGTTAGACCAGTTTGCAAAGGGCCAATCGCGCGTGAGGTATGTCCCACTGCCCGGTCTAATCCAGCAGCAAGAGTGAACGAAAGTGGAGAAAACGGTTTATGAGTTGTGTTTGCATTTTAACGCCGGTGGTCATCGCCGCGTGGCCCGCCTTTAGCGCGGCGGTGGTGGCGGCGGCCCATTCGCTTGGCTACGCCCTGGTCGAGGAGACCGTCAAACAGCGCCAGAAAGCCAACGCCCAAAACGAAGGCCGCCAGGTCAATCTCGAAATTGCCAACAGTGAAGTGGTCACCGGCCAACTCGGGCGCGACCAGCAGATTTGCGTCAGCCGCGGGACCGTCACCGTCAGGTTTGCCCGCGACGCGCGCGGAACCGCCTCCGTTTGTGTGTCGGGGGACGGTTCCACTGAGGACGAGTTGCGGGCCCTGGGTCAGGAACTGAGCCAGCGGGTCGTGCAGAAGTATGTTTACCAAAGGCTTCTCGATGAGATGCGCTCGCGCCAGTACGTGGTCGTCGAGGAGGAAGTTGATGCCAACCAGGCCATCCGCCTCAAAGTGCGGCATTGGGATGGGTGAGGGCAATATGGAAGTTAATTGAGTGCAATAGGTTGCAAAGGTTATATGAGTCAAATGGGCACGAAAACAAAAGGATACAAACATGCCGCAACGCGAATTTGACATCACGATTGCTCCAGACGGAGGGGTTGAGGTACACCTCAAGGGCTACAAGGGCAAGAACTGCCTGGAGATAATGAAGATGTTCGAGCAGGTTGTCGGTGAATTACAGTCCCGACGCGAGACGAACGAGTTTTACGAGCCAGACGAACAGGTGCAACTGAATATCGACCAGAGGCATTAGGGATGGGTGGAGTGGTGGAGTGGTGGAATCTGACATTCCAGTTTTGCTGTCAGCGTTGAATGTGGCCAGAGTGAGTTTTAAAGATGAAGGTTCGAGTTACTACCCGCCACGGGCGCGGTGGTACAGCCGTAGCTTTGTCAACGCGTGGCGGCCGGTGCGCCGTTATATCCACCTGGAAAAGTTCCTTCCGCCCGGCACGCTGTCGCCGGTTAGGTGCCGTCAATATATAACCTTTACACATTCTTTAGTTGGCGAGGGTGAATTGTGTAATTCCATTCGCCATGAAAGCGAAACG
>JBAXTC010000116.1:0-14536 GCA_037130375.1 Verrucomicrobiota bacterium
ACGAAGGCAACACCTACCTTTTCTACGCGACGGGCGACCAGCAGACGTGGGGGACTGTTCGCATGGCAATGTTCCCCGGCTCGATGAGAGACTTCTTCACCAGCTATTTTCCGGACGGCGCCCCCACCGTAAGAGTCAGCGCGCGGTAGTATCTGCCCCTGCCGCTGGTCTCCTGGTTGGCTACGCCGCAGAGCTTGCCCAGCGTGGGCATCACATCATACAGATAACACATGGCATGGGTTTCCGTCCCGGCAGGGATGCCTGGCCCGCAAACACCTCACAGGCATGTTTGGCAGATGGCTTGGGCGGCGTTAACTTGCCGTTTTCCAGGTTGCTCAGAGGCGCCGTGAGCGGGTCGGCCATTCCACCCGCAAAGATCGCCCTGGCCCTTTGAAAACTCAGTGAGAGCGATTCTGGGCCGTTATGCCATTTGCCGGTCGCGAACGTCGTGTAACCGGCCCGCCCGAACGCGGCGGCCCAGGTCTCATGGCGCATCAGTTTCTCGTCCACGTGGAAAAGGGATTGTCCCGATAACAGCATGGCCCGAGACGGGACGCAGGTTGCCCCGTTAAACCCGCCCTGCATGTAGGCGCGGGTGAAGGCCATGCCATGATGGCATAACCGGTCCAGGTTCGGCGTGCGGATGACTGGGTTGCCGAGCGCGGCAATGGTATCGGCGCGCTGGTCGTCGTTGAAGATGAAAAGAACGTTGGCTTTGTCTGCCGCAAATGCAGGCGCCAGGAACAGCAGCAGAACCATCCGAACAAAGTAACGCTTCATGCAACGATACGCGCCTTTGCCCGTTTCCGGCCAAGCTCTTCGAGGAGCGCTTTCAGTGGCAGGGTGTTTACCACATCTTCCTTTGTCAGCCAGCCTTTGCGCGCAATGCCGGCGCCCAGGCGCAGAAAGCCCGCATGTTCGAACCGGTGGGCATCGCAATTGATGACACACTTCACGCCCTTGGATTTGGCATAAGGCCACCAGCGCCAGTCCATGTCGAAGCGTTGCGGGCTGGCGTTGAGCTCGATCCATGTGCCCGTTTCCGCGCACGCATCAATCACGGCGCGCTGGTCCACCTTGTACGGCTCGCGTTCCAGCAACAAACGGCCCGTCAGATGGCCAAGGATATGGACGCAAGGGTTCCGTGCTGCGCCGATCAGCCGCTCGGTGGTCTCGGCCTCGGTCTGACTGAAGCTCTGATGAATGCTCGCAATCACGACATCGAGTTCGGCAAGCAAGTCGTCCGGGAAATCGAGCTTGCCGTCCTTCAAAATGTCCACCTCGGAGCCGGTGAGGAGGCGGAAGTCGCTTCCCTCTTTGGCAAGCAACTCATTGATCTGCTTGATCTCTTCAAGCTGCTGGCGAACGCGCGCGGCATCGAGGCCGTTGGCCTGAAAAGAGGCCTTTGAATGGTCCGTGATCCCCCAGTAGGCAAGGCCGAGTTCACCCATCGCTTTGGCGATCTCCTCGGGGCGCTGATGGCCGTCGCTCCAGGTGGAGTGATTGTGCAGCGATCCCTTCAAATCCGTCCACTCGATCAGCCGCGGCAGCGGCCCTTTCTCCGCCAGCGCGATTTCCCCTGTGTCCTCGCGCAGCTCCGGCGGAATATCATGCAGGCCGAGTTTCTCGAAAACCTCCTCTTCGGTCTTGCATTTGACGAGCAGCTTCGGGTCGCGCGTTTCCGTCTTTGAATGGAACAGGCCGTATTCGTTGAGGCGCAGGCCGCGATCTATGGCGCGCTGGCGCATGACGATGTTATGCTCTTTGCTGCCGGTGAAATACAGCAGCGCAAACGGATATTCCGCGTCGCTGACCACGCGCAGATCGGATTGGATGCCGCCCTCGAGCAGCACGCTGGCCTTGGTTTCGCCCTTCGCGATGACGTTCAAAATCCCCGGTTGCCTGGTGAAGAACTCGATCACCTCCACCGGCTTTTTCGATGAAGCCAGCAAATCAATATCCCCAATGATCTCGCGATGGCGCCGCAGGCTGCCCGCCGAGCTGCAACGAATCACGTCCGGATGCGACCGCAGCGCTTCCAGCAAAGACTCCGCCGTCGGCAACGCCTCGCTGATGAGATGGCGCGACGCGTATGAGCGGCGGCGGTTGATGCCTTCCAGTATGTTCGTCTGCGTTTTGTCGCCAAAGCCTTTAAGCCCGGCAATCTTGCCGGCTTTGCACGCCTCTTCGAGTTGCTCGACGGTTTCGATGCCGAGTTCATCGTGCAGGGCCTTGATCTTCTTCGGGCCCAGGCCGGGGATTTCGAGCATCGCGACCAGCCCGGGCGGTGTCGCCGCTTTCAAATCCTCGTAATACTGCAAACGGCCGGTAGTGACGAGTTCGGTGATCTTTTGCTGGAGCGCTTCGCCGATGCCTTTCATGTCATCGAGCCGTGCTTCGGCGACAACTTCGGCCAGCGGCTCGCTCATCGTTTCGATGGTGCGTGCCGCGTTGAGATAGGCCCGCGTTTTGAAGGGATTCTCCCCCTTCAACTCGAGCAACGTTGCAATGTTGGTTAAGACTTCGGCTACCTGTTCCTTGTCCATGCCCGGAATATGCTGCACAAGCTCGCGGGGTCAAAGCCAAAAATACGCCACCGGCCAGCGGCCAACGACCCGTTGACCACTCTCAACTCTCAGTTTGCAAGTGGCCCCCGCCGCCGCATCGCGCCCGTCTCTCTCCCTCGTCCCCGCCCCGGGTCAGCGTTTCAGCAACTCGGCCACAGCCACCGCCACGTCGGGAAACGCAAGGGGTTTGGCCTGCTCGCCCGCCCGCAAGATGGTTTTGCTGCCGTAGCCGGTGAAATGGGGCTCGCGATAGACTTCAATCGTCGCGTGGTTCAGGTCCACAATCCACACCTCGGCAACGCCGGCGCGGCCATAAGCGGGAAGCTTTTCCTCCCGGTCCAGCTCCAGCGTGGTGTCGGAAACTTCCACAAGCAGAAATACGTCTTCCGGCACCGGATGCCGTTTTCGGTAAAAGTCCGCGGCGGGCTTCAGCAGCATCAGGTCCGGCTGCGGCTCGGAATGGTCGTCCAAATGGAGCGGATTCTGAACCGAGGTCCGCCACCGGCCACGGGAGGCTGTGGTGAAGATTTCGTTCAGATGGTTGGTCACACCGCCATGAAACGGACCAATCGGTGACATATCAATAATCCTCCCATCCAGCAGTTCCACCCGCGCATCGGGGCGCAGCACTCCGGTTTCCGCCATGCGGTAGTAATCCTTCACGCTGAAGTGATGTTGCGCCTGAATCAGCACAAATTGAGCTTAACCAACCCTTTCGGCGTCTGCAAGAAGGGTTTTAAGCCAGCGTAAGTCCAGTTGCCACGGTATCGTGTGGGAAAAGCCCGTGCTCCATCTTCAGCCAGCGAGCACACAGCGGTGGATTCTGACGCACTACGCCCAGTTGCAGATAACAGGATGGGAACGGGCTTCGTCATGGTCGAGAACCTCTGTCGCGGCCACCCGCCAGGTCGCACGGCGCATTCGCGGGTGGTGGGCAGGGACGCCTCGACTGGCAATCATGCCGGTTAACTGGTAACTTATTTGGCGAGCATGGAACTTCGTGATTTTGCTGAGCAGGTCTTGTTTGCGACGACGCTGGACGACAAGCTCGAGTCGCCGGTGGTCATCACCGTTGAGCGGCCCGGAGGCCGCACGCCGAGTGTCTTCGTGTTTAATCCGTTCGCTGAAGGGTACATCGCTCACGGCCAGGGGTTCACCCCGGTGAAGCACCAGGCGATGCTTGCCAACGACCTCGCCAACCTGCCGCAATTCCTCTGTCAGTCGGATGACATCGTGCTGTTGGCGGAACGACCGTCGGTTGAGTTTTTGAGCGCCATCAAGCAAGCCGGGTTCGCGCTGCCGGAGTTCGTCGGACTAAAGGAGGGCCGCATCGATCTGGCCAGCAGTCTTTGTCAGAGGAAGATTGGCAGTTTGCGGCCCTGGGCCTGGGGACCGGACAGCGTGGAACTGCTCGAGCCGCTTTTTGCCAAGGTGATCGGCGAAGCCTCCACCCCGAGCCAGCGTTTCAACGGTAGCATCGCCCGACTTTATTCGAAGGCATGGAGCGCTGATTTTCTCAGAAAGGTGTTAGCGCGCGGCTGCCGAAGTGACGAGGCTCACCCGCGGGAAGGGGAGAATCAGAGCCAACCGTTGCAGTCTGCTTCCGAACGCTGGCTTTGCACGGAGGACGAGGCAGGCGTAGCGGTGGACACGATCGAGGGCGCTCTCGAAGCCATTGCTGCCATTCGCCGTCGCGGTCATCATCGGGTCGTTGTCAAGGAAGCTCACGGTTTGGCTGGTCACAACGCAATCCGGCTGTGGGAACCGGAGATATTGGCGGCACAGCAGCGTTGGCTGGCCGATGCCCTGCAAGGCGGCCGGCAACTGGTGATCGAGCCCTGGCTGGAGCGTGAGTTGGATTTCTCGGTCCAGTTGGAGATGGGGCCACGCAGCATCAAGCTCTGCGGCTACACCGGCTTGATCAATGACCGCAAAGGACAGTTTCAGGCCAACTGGGCCGCAGCCAACCACGACCGCCGCCTTCCTGCTAACGTGGCCGCGTTATTCGGCGAACCAGCCGATATTTCGGGCCGCATCCAACGCCTTTATGGCGAGATCTTTTCGCTGCTCGAAACTGAACTGCAACACGCTGGCTTTGTCGGACCGGTCGGCATTGACGCCTTTGTCTATCGGACAGATCAGGGCGGTTGCCGGCTCAAGCCCGTCGTGGAAATCAATCCTCGGTACACCATGGGCCGGCTCACCGTCGAGCTGATGAAACAAACGTGTCCGGGGAGTTGTGGTCTGTTCCGTCTTGTCACCCGGGCGCAGGCGCGCGCGGACGGCTTTGCTGATTTTGCCGCTTATGCCCGTTTCTTGAGCGAGCGCTTTCCCATGCAGCTCGAAGGCGAGCCGGTGCCCAAAATCCGGGAGGGCGTCCTCTGCTTGAATGACCCCGCGCCAGCGCAAGTGTGCCTTGCAACCTTCCAAGTCAGTCGCACCCTCAACCAGATCATCGGACAAGGCTGAACTGGATTCAGAGGCGCTGGACAGGGAAATCCGAGGAAATCGGGAGCGGGAAAATGCGCGTCTAATAACGGATAGCACGGCTCGCGGGTCCACGGCGCGGCGGTGGAGCGGATGCAGGAATACCGCGCCGCCCTCATCACTGCGGCCGTCGTCGGCGAGATTGACGTGCGGTCCATTCAACCGGCCGCGGATCGTCGGGAAATCCAGATTCTCCAGCACGCGATCTCCAAGCTGTTGGTTCTGAGGCCGAGGCCGCGGGGCGTGGAGAAAGAAAGCAAGGGCGAGTCCGGGCACCCTGATCTCTACCTGGGAAACCTCACTTCATGGTATCGTTCCCTGTCTCAGGAGCAGGACTGGACGGACGCGTTGCGCGACTCGCTGCGAGACGTGTGGCCGGATTTCAAATCATTCCGTCTTGTAGAAGTGGGCTTGAACACCAAGGCGCTGCAACTGCGGTTTGAAGGGTCGAACGGTCCCGACTCAGGAGTTCTGTTTTTCGATCAACTCGCTGATGGCGAGAAGGCGCTCGTGGGCCTTTACATGGTGCGGGCCGCGCTGGCCACGGGAGCGTCGCAAACCGTCTTGATGGACGAGCCCGACAACTACGTGGGGCTGCCGGAACTCCAACCGTGGGTGTTATCGCTGAGGGAACTGCTCGATGAGAACCATCAAGCCATCCTCGTTTCGCATCATCCCGAGATTCTGAGCAATGCTGGTGAGGGGTTTGGTCGCTACCTGTGGCGGGACAACCATAGGTCGCCAACCCGCATCGGACCCCTGAAGGTTCCAGCGGGCCTCACTCCGGGCGAGGCAGTCGCAAGGGGGTGGGTCGATGCCTAGCCGCACTCAAAGCTGCCTGCGCGTGGAGGGAGCAGGGCAGGTTGATAACCTGCTGACGCACCGAAAGTGGCCAAGGATGGAAGGATACGGCGGGGAGCGTTCGGACGGTCTGCCGACTGAAAGTCGGCGATACGGCAGGTTGGAAAACCTGCGCTACGACCCTGGCAAGCCTGAAAGATCTGAGATGCGCAGCGCGGCGGCCTGGGCGGGTCAAAGAACTGGACGTTAAAGGGGGCAGACCACAGTTTGCCCAGTTTCAGAGTTCACACTATGGTTTGCTCTACGCGTTTTCTTCGAGCGTGGGAGACTGCGCCAAAGGCTTCGGGTCATACTGCCAACTCTCGGCGCTGAACATGCCGTTGACGGTGGAACTGCCGACGTTGTTCGGTTTTCGGGTCAGAGAAAGGGTGTTGATCTGCACCGCGTTTGATCCGCCACGCTCTGCATCAGCCCCAGATTGGCTCGTCCACCGAGCGAAATGATCAACAGGGTATTATTTCGCAGGCTTGAGATTACGCAACGCGTCACGAACCCGGGCTGCTTTCTCGTAATCTTCGCATTGGACAGCCTCGTTTAAATCGTGTTCCAACTGTTCCCGGCGGGACAGGGGGCGTTTGGCGCGAATTCCTTCGAGCCAATTATCCAGAGATTGAATCTCGGCGCTGGTTTCGGCCACTTCGGAGCGGGCATGATCATGGAAGAAGGCGCGAATCTGTTCGAGGCCCTCTTCGACCTGCTGAATGGCCATTGCGTAATCCTCGACCTTGAGCGCCTGGGAACCGCGGGCGCGCGTGAGGACCATCAGGAGCTGGGGCCGAAACTGCTGCAGTGACCATGCGAGGTCTTCGCTTTCGGCGTGTTTGCTGACGAAGTCGAAGACGGCGAGGTTGCGTTCGGCGTCGCGTATGACGCCGGCATGATCTTCCAATTGCAGCAGGCAGATGTAGCGATGATGATATTGCAGGGCCTCGAACTGGAGCCGGGCACAATCTTCGGCTTTCAGCTTAAAACCTTCGTCGCTGCCGTCGTGAGCGGCAACGTACTTGTGAAGCCGCGCGCGGTAATAATCAAAGAGAGAGGAATGGCCGAAGGGTCGCTTGCCATCCGGCCGCCCATCCGCATTCATTTGCAGCAGGCCCAAATCCACTCGAAGCTGGATCTTTTCCTTGCCGTCCCTGGCTCTGAATTTCCGGACGACAACTTGTCCCGGCTGGTATTCCCATTGGGCCAGGAGATTCGATATGTCAAAATCCATGCAGCGAATATGGCGGGGATGGGGGGACAAGTCAATTATGCCAGCGTAAAACTTGTCTTGGACTGCGCATTACGATCAAAGTGGTGCATGTCATCACTCGCTCGGGTAGCCATTCACTCCAGCCAGTTTCCGGAAAACGTCCGGAGGGATTTGCTGGGGTCGTTGGACACACACAAGGTGAACCACAAGTTCCATTACGACAGCGTGAAACAAACCCAGCAATGGCTGGCGTTGCACGAGGCCTATTCGCCCTCGCGCACGGATGCGGACTGTGGCGCCACTTATGATCGGAGCTTCGCTGCGGTTGCAGGGCGCGTGGCGGCGAGCCGCATACATCTCATCGGGCTGGGGTGCGGCGGAGGACAGAAGGACACACGGCTGTTGAGGCTGCTGCGGGATTCGGGCAAGGAGGTTTTCTACACACCATCGGATGTCAGCACGGCAATGGTTCTGACAGCTCGCCAAGCGGCGCTTACTGTGATTTCCGAGGAGATCTGCTCGCCCCTGGTTTGTGACCTGGCATCGGCCGACGATTTGTCGTTGGTGTTGGATGGCCTGTCTTTTCCCGACGCGACGCGGCTCATCACGTTTTTCGGAATGATCCCCAATTTCGAGCCGCAGATCATCTTGCCGCGGCTGGCGGCGCTGGTGGGGCCGGCGGACTATTTGCTCTTGAGCGCCAATCTGGCGCCGGGAGATGATTATGCGAGCGGGGTGGAGCAGGTGCTGCCCCTATACGACAACGCCCTGACGCGCGAATGGTTAATGAGCTTCTTGCTGGATTTGGGGATGGAACAGGCCGATGGCGAACTCCGTTTTGTTATCGAGGAGGATGCGGGCGGCAGCCCCCTCAGACGCGTCGCGGCTTATTTTCAGATCCTCCGTCCGGTGACCATCCAGGTGGATTCCCGACAATTCGAGTTTCGGGCAGGCGAGACAATCCGCCTCTTCTTTTCCTACCGCCATACTCCTGCGCTGGTGCGCATCCTGCTCGGCCAGCATGGACTGCAGGTGGTGGAACAATGGACCACGAATTCCGAAGAGGAGGGCGTATTTCTGGTCTCGCGGCGCTAAAACACTCTCATCGTATCGAGCACTGCCTTGATGCGGACCACCTCATGGGTGCGGAACAGATCGGTCTTGCCGAGCGCGGCCAGCACGGCGAAAAACGGCTCCGCGCAGCGCACTTCCTCGCCAAAATACTCGAAGGCGTGGGGCAAAGCGTGGCAAAGGGGGAAGCCCAGTGCGCGGAGTCGGAACGTGTTGAGGAACACCGTCATCTGGTGACGCACGCGCACGGCGCTGTCTTGCAGGTTGCGATAGTAAAAGCCCAGCCCGGGGTCGATGAGGATCTTCTCCACGCCGCTGCGCGTGGCCAGCTCGATTTGGCGCGCAAAGTAGTCCTGCATCATGGCCACGGGATCAGCAGTGAGATTGAAGTCCCCCACCTCCCGCACGTTTTCACCCTGAACGTAACAGATGATCACCGCCGCGTCGTGGGCGGCCACCATGCGGAATAGATCGGCGCTGCGGTCGGTGCCGGTGAGATTCAGGATGTTTGCTCCAGCTTCCAGACAGGCGCGTGTCACCTCGGGCTGATAAGTTTCGACTGAGACTGGAATGTCCGACTCGCGCAGCGCCCGGATGACCGGCAGCAACTTGCTGTTCTGCCGGGCCTCATCCACGCGCGCCGCGTGCGCCAAGGTGGACTCGGCGCCGACATCGATGATATCGGCTCCTTGCGCATGCATTACCTTGCCACGGCGATGCGCGCTCTCGGATGTGAGACAAACACTCTCCCGATACCACGAGTCCGGCGAGAGATTGATCACGCCCATAATCGAGGGCGTGGAATTGAAGGCAAAGTGCCTGCCGCCGATGGAAAATTCCTTAACGCGCGACTGCGCGGCGGCGCGATTCTTCTCGAGCAATTCAGCAAGTTGTTCCAGTCCGAGCACGGCGATTAAATTACCGATAGTCTGGATTCTGGAAAGGCGCAACTTCGCATTCCGCGATGCTGCAGCTCGGCTAGACTGCCACCGGGAATTTGATCGGCGGGTGAGGGTTGTAATCGGCCAGCTCGAAATCGGCGAAGCGGTATTCCAGGAGGGACGGAGGTTTGCGTTTGATGATGAGACGCGGCAGCGAGCGGGCCTCCCGGGCGAGTTGCTGCTGAACGCCGTCGATTTGATCTACATAGATATGGCAGTCCCCGCCGGTCCAAATGAAGTCGCCAGGCTCAAGCCCGCACTGCTGTGCCACCATGAGAGTCAGGAGGGAGTATTGGGCGATGTTGAAAACCAGACCGACCGGAGCATCGGCGCTTCGTTGGTAAAGCAGGCAGGAGAGGCGTCCATCGGCGACGTAAAAATGGAAGAGAGCGTGACATGACGCAAGGGCGGCGCGCCCGGCTCGAACATTGTCCTGCGGGCTGACATTTTCATCAGGCAGCACCGCAGGATTCCACGCGCTGACGATGTGCCGGCGGGATTCGGGTTTGGCACGTATCTGCTCGACGAGGTTGGTGATCTGATCAATTCTACTCCCATCGGGAGCCTCCCATGCGCGCCATTGTGCTCCGTAAACCGGGCCTAAATCTCCATTTTCGTCAGCCCAGGCATCCCAGATATGAACATTGTGCCCGGCAAGGTATTTGATATTCGTGTCGCCGGCCAGGAACCAGAGCAGTTCGTGGATTACTCCTTTAAAGAACACCTTGCGGGTGGTTGCCAGGGGAAAGCCTTGTGAGAGATCGAATCGCAACTGGGCGCCAAAGAGGCTGCGGGTGCCGGTGCCCGTACGGTCCCCGCGGAGCGAGCCATGTTCGAGGATTTTCCGCAAGAGATCGAGATACGGAATCATGTCTTAGCGACCTTGGCAAGCTTCCACTCCTTGGCCAGCTCGTCCAGCAGAACGGCGATGATACTTTGGAGATTCCTTTGCTCTCGGCGAATAAACAAAGCGAAGAGCGGCAGGGTCAAGAGCAGCAGCCAGAGCCAGGGCAGGCGGGGCCCGAAAAAGCCGCAGACCAGAAATTCAAATCCGCAGAGTGTCCAGAAGGCGACTTTGGTTCGGAGGGCCCACCGGGCACGGAGGCGGCAACGGATCAATTGTTTATTCTCTGGGTGGTCTTCGGCGACGGTGGTGAGCTGCAACCGGCTCCAGCGGGTATCGTAAATCTCGACGTCGTATTCGCTCCAGCCAATGTCGGCTTTATTAGGCCAGCCCTGCTGGTCGAGCCGGCCTAAGATACTCGCAGCCCAGACCAGCCGGTCGATGGGCGTTTCGGCCCAGTATTGCGCTTCGCGCAGCGGTTGTTTGCTCTCACGCAGGGCGATGGAGTCGAGGGATTGCTGCGGTGCCAGGGGTGTGGGGTGGACGAGCAGGCGTCCCTGGTAGCGGGACCAGGCCCGCACCACGGGCTGGAGGAAGAAGAGCAGCGCCACGAGCGGTCGGGACCACCAGCGGGTCTTCTTTCTTGGCAGCGCGGCCTGGGCGCCCGCCGCGGCACACACCCCGATGGAAATAACCAGGCTGGTGATGGCCAGCGGCAGGAGTTGGTGGAAGGTGACGGACATCACCCACAAGGGGATGGTTACGAGCACGTGATACTCGAGTGTCGTGCAGACCATCAACGTGATGGCGGGGTCGGTGGTATAGAGTGATTGGAAGCCGGCGCTCCCGAAGAGGCCGCGATAAATGATGGGCGACCGAATGAACACGCCGAATTTGGAGGCGGCATAGATGCGGCCATGCCAGAGGTTGCCGCCGAGTGGATTGAAACATTCGGGATGCTTGCGGACGAGGATGGCTTCGGCCTCACCGTAGCCGAGCTGCTGTTTCAGGTAGGCCCTGATAGTCGAACGTCGGTAATGCCAGACAAATGCCGCCGGACTAAAGCCAATTTTGTGCCCCGCCTGCTGTAACCGCCAGCAGATATCCACGTCGTCGCCCGCCCGGTGAAAGATCGGATCAAATCCTCCCACTTGGGCCAGTGCCCACTTGTAAAAGGCCATGTTGCAGCCGGGAATATGTTCGGCCTGGCGGTCGGTCAACATTACGTGGGCGGGTCCGCCAGGTGAGACCATGACGGCGGCGGCGACGATCGAATCTTCGGGGGGCAGGAGGTTCGGGCCGCCGATCCCCGCGAATTCACTATTCAACAAATCACCGGCCAGGTAATAGAGCCAGTCCTCGTCGGCACGGCAGTCCGAGTCGGTGAAAGCGACGATTTCGCCGGTGGCGGCGGCGATGCCGGTATTACGCGCGACGGAGAGGCCCAGGTTCTTCTCGTGCCGGAAGTAGCGAAGCTTGGGGTGCGACAGATTGATTTGGGGTGTCGCGTCAGTCGAACCATCGTCCACGAGGATCACTTCGTAATTCGGATAATTCAGCCGTTGCAGGGAATCGATGCAGGCATGGAGGGTGCGCGCGCCATTGTAACTGGCGACCACGACGGAAATCTTGGGATAGCGGGGCAGCGGGAAATGGGGTGCGGCTCGAAATATCCTCTGGACCGCCCCAAACGCTGGCTTCGACTGGCGATCGCGAGTGGTCAGCCCCATTTTCCAGTCCTCGACCAAGTGCCCGCCCCGCCACCAGTCGTCGGTGTAGGTGAAGATCACCGTGCCTGCGAGCCCGGCCCGGAAGGCTGCTTCGATCTGCCATTGGAGAATCTCGGCCTGGCGCGTTTCGCCTTCGCGAAGCGAATCGATGCCGGATTCGCCCAGGAGGAGCGGCTTGGCTTCGGCCAGCATTTGCAGGCGGGCGAGATAATTCTTAAAGGGAAGCTCCTGATGCAAATAGACGTTGAAACAGACGAAGTCGATGCTATGCGGGCGCAGGAACTCGGTGGGCGGATAATTGGTGAAGGTGCAGAGGCACTCGGGGTCGGCTAACTTGGCTTCGTGGACCAGTTCATCGATGAAATTGGCGACTGCCTTCGCGCCGCTCCACCGGGCGATGTCGGCAGGGATTTCGTTGGCCACGCTGTAGGCGAAGACCGCCGGGTGGCGGGCGGAGGCGAACACGGCTCGGCGCACTGCTTCACGCGCATTGGCCCGATGCTCGGCGGAATCCAGGAAACAGAGGTGTTTGTTCCATGGAATGTCAATCAGCACTTTGAGTTTGTGCTCGGCGGCGAGATCGAGGAACCACTTGGCGGGAACGTGATAAATACGGATGAGGTTGGCGCCGAGTTGGGCGATTTGAGAAAAGTCGGCAGCAGTCTGCTGCGGCGAGGCGAAAGGCTGGCCGGCCGCGTTGGGGGCGAACGGACCGTAGGCCAGGCCCTTGACGTAAAACTTCTTTTCGCCGAGCCGGAAGAACTTGCCGTCCACGTTCACGCGTGGCCGGGAGGAAACGGCGACTGCCATGCGCGTTAGACGGTGTTCAAACCGCGTTTAGTCATGGCAGTGTGAGGCGTTACTTCACAACTTCGATATTGATGCCGAGCCGTTGGAGCGTCGTGCCCTCGTCCAGGCTGAGCTGGGAGAGGGCCTTGTTGTAGTTATCGAGGGCCTGGATTTCATTGCCGCGGGCGGTGGTGAGGTCGCGTTGCATCTGGAGGGCGGTGTAGGTGGTGCTCTTGCCACTCTCGAGCTTCTTCTGCTCGGCATCTAACGCGGCGGCGGCATACTCGCGGGCAGTGCGGGTAGCGGCCACCTGCTGGAAACTGGACTCGGCCTGTTTGATGTCGTTGTCAATCTGGACCATGATCATCTGTTCGAGTTTCTTGAGGGAGAGCACCAACTGCTCCAGAACCAGCTTGCTGCTCTTATAGGCGGCTCGGGCGCTGGTGTTGCCGATGGGGAAAGTCAGTTGCGCGCCGTAAGAATAATAGGGGAAGCTGCCATCCCTGATCTGGCCGAAGGAGCTGCTGAATTCGCTGAAGCCTGCGGCATTGTGGCCGTAGGTGCCGACGAGGTCCAATTCGGGGAAGAGCTGGTTATGGGTGTACTTGATGGTGACGCCTTGTCTCTCGATGTCCAGCTTGGCCTGGAGAAGATCGGGGCGCTGGGTCAGCCCCTTGCTCCAGCTATCCTGCAGATTGAAGAAGTGGCGGGGTGAAGTAAGCGTTCCGGAGGGTTCGATGCTGAGGTTGGCCCACCGGGAGTATTCATCGGTGATGAGTTGTTTTACCAGGTGCTCCTGGATGGCGAGGGCGCTTTTGGCGGCAATCAGGGCTGCATCGAAGGAAGCGGCTTGGGCCTCTGCCTGCTGCTGGTCCAAAGGAGCAAGGGCGCCAACCTCGACGCGCTTCCTGTTTTCGACGACCAACTGCATGGCCAGTTCGAGGGCCTTTTGCTGCACGGTTACGTATTCCCGATCGTAGATCAGGTCGTAATAGGCATTCTCCACCGTGGTGGCCGTCTGCATGATCTGCTGCTTGAGGGTCAGCTCAGAGTATTTGACCCGGTTCTTGGCGATGCGGATGTTCAAACGGGTTTGGTCGATCCAGAAATTCTTCAGCAGCGGCTGGGTGAGTGTGATCCCCGCCAGGCCGCGGGACTGGTCAAATGGGGTCTGGTCGGGCCCAGCGGTTCCATAGAATTCATTGATGTTACCCGCAAGACTATAGTTCAGGCCCCAGGGTGTTAGCCCGCCCAAAGAGCCGTTAAACGAGTTTGCATCCGAAGTGGTCCCCGCCGTGAGCGTGCCGAGCTGGGGGTTGAAGCCGCCGGCCGTCATGCTGTAGTTGTGCGCGCCGCCGATCGAGAAATTCGGGTTATACCCGCCGTAGGATGCCTGCAGGTCGCTGAGCGCCAGCGGGGGAATGTAGCGCGCGATTTGAAGATCGAGGTTCTTGCGCAGGGCGTTTTGGATGCAGTCTTCGAGCGACAGCTTCCGGATTTCAGGAGCATTTGTCTGGGCCAGGACGGCCAGGCTGGCTCCGGCCAACACCAACCAGATTCGTAAAAGTCTCATCGTTTGGCAAGATTGAGGGATTTGCTTCATTTCGTCAAATAAACCGTGACCCAAACTGCGGATACCGCTTCTTCAGCTTGAGGCTGCTTTCTTCAGACGATCCACGATTGGCCGCCATTCATCCCTATTCGGGGGCGCTTCCACGACGATCAGCTCCGCCCCAGCCTCGTCGCACTCGTGCAGCTCGGCATAGATTGCCTGCGCAAATGCCGTCGCATCGCGCGAAATCACTGAGACGCGGCCAAAACCCTCTCCGGAAGGGATGTGAGTGTGAGCGATGACGTGGATCTTTGAAAGTTGAACCTTTGAACTTTGAACTTTGAACCTTGAACCTTGAAATCTAAAATCTGAAATCTGAACCTTCAAGTCCTGTTCATCGCGCCAGGACCAAAGTACCAGCTTCGCCTGGGGTGAATAATGCCTGCGCAGAAGGCCGGGGCTTTTCAAGACCTCATGGCTGTCGCCGGCCCCGAGGGCC
>JBAXTC010001160.1:0-1840 GCA_037130375.1 Verrucomicrobiota bacterium
GCCTCCCTGCGCCAATGTGTGACATCGGCGTGCGGCGCGACGGTAAAGGCCAGCGCAAAACAAACCGGAGCGGAAGGGGTGGAATCCAGGGTTCATGAGGGTTCGGAAAAGAGAGAGGGGAACGCACTTAACGGGCATAGAGGGTGACCTTGCCGAGTTTGAGGGGACCAGAGGCTTTTCCGTAATCGAGCCACACCCGCAAATAGCGGGCGGGGCGACCAGGTTGTTCAATGCCCGCCACGAAGCTCGTCAGCGGCACCTCCCATTGCGGCAGGCCGTAGTTGCCGCGGTACACCTCGGTCCAGGTTTCGCCATCGCTGGAAAGGGAGAGACGCAGGTCCACGTCGCTAACATGCGCTGAGTGATCGACCGAAAACGCGGAAAACGCGGTCAGGTCTCGAACGGAACCCAGGTCGAAAGTGACGCTGGGTTGGTGGGCGCCACCGGTCTTCACATTCCAGCGGGCATCGGCCTCTTTTTTTGCCTCGCCGCTGGTGACCGTCACCTGAGCGACGGCTTGGCAATGGGTGCCGAAGGCTGCGGTGTCATCAAATTGGCTGGCACCACGTCCCAGCACCTGGCCGGGCTTGACCGGTTCGTCGGTGGTTAATTCCAAAATGGTCACGGGACTGCGGAAGCCGGTCGGACCCAGTTCGAGGGTAACTGCGGTGTCGGTCTGGGTGAACGGGATCGAGGCCCCGCCGTTGAGGAAACGCGCGGCGGTAAGCGTATGCGGAAGCGCGGCGAGTTTCAGGCGGCCCAGCGAGGGGTTTTGCAGCAGGTGAACAAAGATTTTGTTGTCGCGGTAAGTGCTACCACCCCAGGAGCCGTTGGCCCAGGGACCGCCGCGGGTGCGATAGATCGCGCTGCCGTTTTGCTCCATCCAGGCACCGATCTCCTTGAGACGCTCGACCTGCCGAGGCTCGATGCGGCCGTCGGGCATGGGACCGACATTAAAGAGCAGGTTGCCCCCGCCGGTGACGGTGGTGACCAGAATGCGCAGGCATTCGTCGAGCGACTTCATGGTGTCGTCGGGTTTCCAGGACCACTGGCGGCAGATCGTCATGTTGGTTTCCCACGGACGGTTAACCTCCATAGCGCCGACACGCTGCTCAGGCGTGGCGAAGTCTTCGGCGGCGGCATTGCGGTCGTTAATCAGGATCTGCGGCTGGAGCTCGCGGATCATGCGGTTGAGTTCGATCGAACCGTAGTCGGCCGCGGGTTTGTTCAAGCCGTCGAACCACACCAGGTCGATACGTCCGTAGCCAGTCATCAACTCGCGGAGCTGTTGGGCGAGGTAGGTTTTATAAACATCGTGGCGCTCCGTGTAGGCGTCGGGGTGGTGCCAATCCGGTTGCGAATAATAGACGCCGAAACGCAGCCCGGCGGCGCGGGTGGCCTCGGCGAGGGGGCGCACCAAGTCTTTGCGGTAAGGGCTGAGCGGGGAGGTGATTTTATAGTCGCTCGCCTGCGTATCCCAGAGGCTAAAGCCGTCGTGATGGCGGGTGGTGAGGACCACGTATTTCATGCCGGCGGCCTTGGCGACCGCCGCCCATTCGGCCGGATCATAGCGCACCGGGTTGAACTCCTTGTAGAGGTTGTCGTAGCGTTCGACCGGCACGCACTTGCCCACATCCGGCCATTTACAACCCCGGCGTTCGCCCGAGCGCGACCAACCGATTTCGGCGCCGGCCACCGAGACCGGCCCCCAGTGAATAAACAGGCCGAACTTGGCGTCCTGCCACCAGGCGATGCGAGCGGCGGTGTCCGGCGCCAATGGCGCGGTTACCGGCTCGGCCGAAAGGCCGGCAGCGGCAAAAACACAACTGAGCTGGCCGAG
>JBAXTC010001161.1:0-1832 GCA_037130375.1 Verrucomicrobiota bacterium
ATCGGAGTGTTAGCGCCGACTGCCGTCGGCGGCTACGATTTCTTGAAACCACCCGCACCCATACCCTCGCAACGAAACCCGTAGTTGACAATACGACACCCGGGGCCGCTGCGGCCGACGCCGCGGCGGATAGTATCGCTGTAGCACGACCCCCCGAGCAACACCCGGCAGGTGCCGGCGTCCGGCGGCGTCAGGTTGACTTGATCCGCCAAACATCGCGACCGCGGCGCGGGCTCTCTTTTCGCCCTGCGCTCATACGCCCGCCATTCTCACCCCAGCTCCGCAGGCAGGCGGCGCTCGTCCCTCGCGCCGCCCCGCCTGCTCCGCTCCAGCCGCTTAGCTCACTGACCTGGGGGCAGGACGGAACGGAAACCAATGCCGTCGTCCCGGTCGGTCGGGCTGCCGTAGCCGCGGAACGCCGCCCGGCAGTCGTCCGCGAGGCCGTACCAACCGCCGCCCCGAAACACACGGTACGAGCCTGTCGCAACACCACGCGGATCTGTCCCTCCAGCATAGCGCGTCCCATACGAATCCCAACACCATTGCCACACATTCCCAGCCATGTCATTTAACCCATACCCGTTCGCAGAAAATGAACCCACCGGACTCGTCGCCGGGGATGTCCCCCCAATACTCCCAATGGAATTAAATCCGTTCGGCCCCAAATCATAGCTGTAGCCACTGGTGTCCCCTTGGTAATTCGCGTTCGTCTGCGATATCAGATTGCCCCACGGAAACCGCTGCCCACTCACCCCACCCCGCGCCGCCTTCTCCCACTCCGCCTCCGTCGGCAACCGATACCCCTTCGCCCCCCAATTCACATACACCGGCACCTCCCCATTCGTATAGACCTTCCTCAGCCCAGCATCCGTATAATACACCGGCTTCTTCCCAGCCTGCTGTGACCGCGCATTACACCACTTCACGCAGTCATACCAGTTCACACTCTGCACCGGATGATTCAACCCCTTCCCAGCCCCGGCAGACTGAAAACCATAGCCGTGATTGGCCGCATACGCATACACCCCCTGCCACTGCTCCCACGTCACCAGATTCGCGCCCATGTAAAATGCCGATACGTTGGCAATGACGGGAACCGCGTTAGCCGCGTCAGTGATGTCAGCATCACCAATCGAGTTCCCCATCGTAAAATTGCCACCGGGAATCAGCACCATGGCATTGGTGCCGCTGCTGTGCTTGCCCAGCGCCAACGCCCAAGTCTCGACGCTCCAGCGTGCCAGAGCCTCTGTGAAGCCCAAGTTGTTGTGCAAACGAGCGCTGAGCTTGGCCACCAGCACCTCTACGGGAACGCCGCTGGCATCGGCGGCAAGTTCAGAGGTCGCACGGATCTTGACCGCTGCCACCAACACGAACACCTCCCGCTGATGCTGGTCGCCGCACACATCGCGCAGCAGAGCCTCGCACCTTTGCGGATCATCACAAATATCCCTGCCGAACCTCGCGACAAGTGCAACCACTTTCTGTCTGGCAATCGGGTTCATTTATCTCTCTGGCCTCCCATGTTATGGAGCGGGCAAGTGTCAAAACCATCTGGAGCGCTGCTGGCGCGACTCATCCTCATCCGGGATGAAGCAGGCCGTTGACCTGCAGCGAGTGTACTCATGTCTGCCAACGTAACGTCCGTACGCGCGTCCGGCAAGCCTGAGTGACGCCGGCGAGGTTCTTCGATCATCTGGCTCAGAGCCAAGACCAACGCAAAACCGCAAGAGCCCTCGAACCATGCGCCCAGTTCGAATTCCAATCCAGACCCCTTTCGGGATAGAGCGGCTGCGATGAACTGCTAAAACCCTACTTTGCTCAATTCGGTTTCC
>JBAXTC010001162.1:0-1831 GCA_037130375.1 Verrucomicrobiota bacterium
CCCATTAGAAAGAAGAATGTGACCCAGGCTAAATTGATTCGATGCCATAGTGAATGCGAACTGTCGGCTTTCAACGTCACATGCTTGCCCATCAGAACCTGAATCCAATTCTTCTTGAAAACGTTAGCGCTGATAAATAGCGCGCCTGAAAACAGCCAGTATAGAGCAGTGGGCTTTAGTTGAATAAAGGTTTTGTCATGCAATATAATCGTCAGGCTACCGAAAACCAGAATCATCGCTAAGCTGACCCATTGCATGGCGTCAATTTTGCGATGGCGGTAATAAACCCAAAGGATTTGGCCTATGGTGGCTACCATGGCAACGATTGTAGCTGTGTAAATATCGCCACACTTGAAGGCGATGAAGAACAGGATGATGGGAAATAAGTCGAATAACAGTTTCATAAACGAAGGTATCCAGCAGTCCGGTCGTTTAGTGTTGTTATGGTTTGTTAACGGTTGTTTCCGTAAGAGTTCGGGACATTGTGGGCACACAACCAAAAGAGCTAAACGGTTAAATCGGACAATATGACTATTATTTTGTCATTGCCACAAGCACTTCTTCTGCCGCTTTAGAACCTGCCCAAACCGCCCCACCCCAAGTTGGGAAGTTACTTACATATTCACCGGCAAAATAGATGTTCCCGGCACGAGCTAGGAGCGTTTTCTGGTATTTCGACAAAAAACCCGGTGTAACATGCACCTCGCCTATTTTCCATCGCTTGATCACATATTCGAGAACATCATTTTCCACATTCAGACTAGGGCTGACTACTTTTAACTCTTGAGCAATTCTTAGCGCCATGTTTAGCAAGACTGAGGGAAGCAGTTAACCCTGATATCCCGGCACCAACCACGATGACATCTGCATCTTTGCGTTCCTCTGCAAAACAAGGATCAATCCAAAAACAGAATAATATTACAAGTGAGAGGACGTTGCTTCTTGCGCGCCCTCTCGTACTGAGCGCTGCGCGGGTGATTGAGAATTGGTTTTCGAGCTTACTAAGCATGTCGCGACCCTATCAAATGGCGCGCGCAGCGTCAACAGCCTATTATTCTATGTCTTCAGCCGCTCATGGCCAAGGCCCCCGGCTGGTTTTTCGGGTGCAGAGCCCACAACGCGACAAATGGAGTGCAGGACGGGGCAGCTTGGCTGCAGGCGGAGCGGGGGGCAAATGCACGTTGCGAGTCAGGCCCCGCCCACTGCCAAGGAAACCTCAGGTTCGCGCAGCTCAACCGGTCAGCACGTTTTCGTAATCACGGGTCGGATAGACAGCGTCACACGGTTCGTAGGTGTATTGATCCCGCACGCCCTGTGGAGGCTGTCTGGCCGGCGGGTAGTGCCAGGCATCCATGTGGCGGAGAATTATTTCCACCACCCAATTTCCAATCCGCAAATTCTTACGGCTCAAGGTCAGGACCGATTTACTGCGAAAACTAAAGGGGGGTCCCGACGTGAACTTTAACTGAACTTTAACTTGCCATATCTCAGCTTCTTGTGTAATTAATCCGCACGATTAGGCATCGACCATCGTGAGCCAGAATGGCTCATTGCGGTGGTCCCGACCTGGACGGCCCTGCGGCCTCGGCCAGCCAGGCAGTTTGGAAGCCGGAGCAGCCGAAAGGCAATGGAGACTTACCTTCTGGGTCGTGGGTCTTGGGTTTGGAATCGGAAGATGTGGTAGCCGGGGGGCAGAACATCGAAAGGCAATCTGTCTTTCTCAAGGATGTGTCTGTTACCCGGTTCTTGAAAGATAGCGGATTACGATGACAACAGGCACCAAAGCATTACCGGGGTTGGAACATGGGCAGCTCTGGAAAACTGAGAAGGG
>JBAXTC010001163.1:0-1829 GCA_037130375.1 Verrucomicrobiota bacterium
CCAAACCGCACGTTTCACTTCTCCCGGCCGCAGGGCAAAAGGACCCACCACAAGGTTCTCCAAGGCAGAAATCCCCTGCGGCACTGAAAGACTCATTTCGACGGCTGTCATCAACTTGCCCGATGAATTTTGAACCAGGGCCGTCACCATGACCTGCTTCCCGGGTTTGACAATTCCGGGCTTGAGATCGAACCACGCCAAGTCAAAACCATCCTTGGCGGTGTCCTTCAAGTCAGTGTTCTGCAGCAAGAAATCGCCGCCCAGAAATCCGGTTTTGCGTTCGTCGTCGGTGTCCAGAAGAAGATACATATCCCACGGGGACCTTAAAATGGGCTGAGAATCGAAGTTGAGATCAACCAGGACCCTGTCATTCTCAATTCGGATCTTCGCGTTGCACAGAACAGCGTCGCCAAACAGGAATTCAGGTAGCGAATCGGCCGCCTGCCCGCTGATAAAGGGCGTCACAGGAGTCAGCCACAATTTTGGCTCCGAGCCTGGCGGGCCTGAAACAATTCCGATGCGGGCTTTGCTCGGATCAAGGCCGCCTAAGCGCGTCGCCGACAAATCAAACTTCAACTTCCAGCCGCCCGAGCCGTCAATCGATGATCCAGCGACGGGCGCCGACCCGCCAACTGGGCTCCAATTCCATTGGACTGCCGGACCGGACTTGGCAAAAAGCGCAAAACCTTCTGCCAGCCTATCTGCCCCGGCGCTTACGGACACCTGGCATACCGTCAACAGACCCACTGCCAAAAGCGTTAACCAGGTCCTCAGTCGGCGGTGGGCGTCCAACCCTTCACTACCCACAGGGGCAGATACTGATACTGATAAGAATTTCCTTTTTGCGCGCCCGCAGGCACTCAGCGCTGCGTGGGTGAGGAAGAATTGGTTTTCGCTCTTACTCATGCTGGGGCCGACCTTATGAGGCGGAAAGTAGTTATGCAAGGGCTTTCCTTCGCAAGCCCGTTTTCAATCCCGCTGGCGCTTGGCGACTTGTCGCTGCACGCCACGGCCAGGCCCGGCGGGCCTGGGTGGATGTCCTGCAGGAGCCGGCGAGTCATCGCCGCCGTGATTCCCGGCTCCACGTCCGCCGCGCTGGTGGCAATGGAAGCGCACATGTGCTACCAGATCGGGAAAATTTACCGGGGCGATAATTACACGAACCGCACCAAGGCGCGGTTTTTCCCGTCGCGCCGTGCGAGCAGCGCGGGAACATTTTGACTTTCAGACCCGAACGACGCAGAATCAAATATAGCGTGAGCACCGAGACAAACATTTTAATCCAGCGCGCCGCCGCCGAACTCAAAACCGCCGGTGCACGGGAAATTTACGTCTTTGGCTCCGCTGCCAAGGGGACGAGTGATGCCGCTTCCGATCTCGACTTGGCGGTTTCCGGCCTGCCCCCGTCCGTCTTCTATCGCATGGGCGCGCGGGTCAGCGATTTGATTGGCCGCTCAGTTGATTTGATTGACTTGGACATCAACACGCCGTTCACCCGCTACCTACGCACGGAGAATGAACTCGTCCGAGTGGGATAAATTCCGCAAGCAACAGGCCACGGAACGCGAACCCTTTGACTTGGATTGGCAAAAGATGTCTCCGCTGGTGTTGCGCTTGGAAGAAACATTCAAAATGCTGGGAAAAGCCTTAAACGATTTTCTGCTCCAATCCAACACGCCCGCGCAGCGATTCTTCCGGCTCAGATCGGGGAATTGACTCGGCGCACAGCAATTCTTCCGACAGGGCAGGCTCGCCGAAGTCACGCCCCGGCTCCGGCTCAGGGTGGTTTCAAGAAATCGTAGCCGCCGACGGCAGTCGGCGCTAACACT
>JBAXTC010001164.1:0-1826 GCA_037130375.1 Verrucomicrobiota bacterium
CGTTGTCAGATTCAACCCGCCATTGTCCTCGAGACGGTTTTGCCGATAACCGGTCTGGGGACCGCCGGCGTAATAGCTCATCGTGTCCAGGCGCCGATGTCCGCTCCCGTTGTCCGGCAGCGTGTGCGACAATATTTGCCCGTAGCCATTATAGGCGAAATCCTCAACGATGGAGGGATCGCGGTGCGTCGCGTGGATGCGATTGCCGGCGCCATCGAAAGTGTGGGTCGTAGTGTTGCCGCGCGCATCGGCGGCAGTGGCGACGAAGTTGAAATTGGTTTCGTAAGTCATGCTCGTGAGGAGCTGGGCCTGGTCCCCGCCGCGCGGGCCAGGCAGGTGGCGCACCTGGAGCAAGTTGCCCTGCTGGAACCGGTCGGAGTTGGCGCTGTCGTAGATATTCTCCACCGAGTCGCCCTCCGGGTTGATGTGGCGCGTGATCTCGCCGTCGCGGTTGAACTCGACCTGATTCGTATAACCCGCCGGGTCGCCGGGCCGCAGACCGCGCGTGAACTGGATCTGCCGCACGATGTTCCCCAGTTGGTTGAACCGATACTCTCCCGCATTGCCGTTGCGGTTGGTGACGGTGGTGGCGAACACGGCGGTGTTGAAGTCAGTGGTCGGAGCGGTGCCCAAGCCGGCGTAGGCGTAGGTGATCGTGCCGCCCGCACCGACGCCACTGGCGTTCGTGCCGCCCAGCGCGAGCGAGACCACACGGTCGGCGTTCGTGGAGGCCGGGTTCGTGTCATACTGTGCCACCAGCCGGGGCGGGCCGCTCGCGGCCACTTCGTTCGGCGCGGTGACCGTGAGCAGGTTGTGGTTGAACCGCGCGTCTCCGAAGCCGCTGCTGTAGGTGTAGCGGGTGGTCTTGCCGAGCGGGAAGTCGTTGCCGTTGGGCGTGCCCGTCACGGCGGGGGACGTCACGGTGGCAAGGTTGCCGTCCCCGTCGCAGGTAAACTGCAACGTGCGGCCGGTGAAGTCGGCCACCTGGGTGAGCCGCCCGTTGCCATCGTAGCTGTAGGCGATGGAGCGGCCCAGGGTGTCCACCACGTTGGTTAACTGGCCCAGCGGGTTGTAGTCGAAGGTCATCTGGTTGCCGTTGCGGTCGCGGATGCGCGTGAGCCGTGCGATGCCCAGGGTGTTGGTCGCCGAGTAAGAGTCCGCGATCCCGTGGCGGTCGCGCTCGTCGAAGGTGCCATCGAGATTGCGCAGCAGCCGGGTGTAAAAGCCGCTGGGCGACTGGTAGCTGCCGCCGGTGAGGACATAGCGGTCTACCCGCCCCAGGCCGTCCACGCGCAGCACGTCACCGTTGGGCTGCAGGGACAGACGCTGGTTGTAATTGAAGTCCCACCCGTGACCTAGCGGGCCGTCGTATTGCATCCCGCTCCGGTACCGTCGCTCGAACTTCCAATCCAAGCCGCGTCCGGGGATGGACAGGTCCACCGCGTGCTGGGTCAGCTCACCGGTGTGGAGGAACACACTGCCCAGGCCGTTGTCTTGCGCGCTGCCGCCGGTGCTGAGGCTGTTGGGATTCTCGGGGGAGGTGCAGCCGCAGCCGGCGGGATCACCCAGGCCGGTGGTGAACGTGGGGGGGAGGTAGCGGAAGTCGAATGGCCCGCCGGTGGGGAGGCGCAGACGGAAGAAGCTGGCCTCGTTGGTCACCGGGACGGCGTAGGGGCTGGCTGCGCTTTCGACGGTGGTCCAGGCACCGGTGAGGGTTAAAGAGTGTTCGAGTGAAGCGGCGGAGTTGGTCCAGGTCAACAGCGCGTTGGTGCCGGAGGGGGTGATTTCCAGGAGCAGATCGGCGCGGAGAGGCAGGGCTGCCAATA
>JBAXTC010001165.1:0-1823 GCA_037130375.1 Verrucomicrobiota bacterium
TTTAGCCCAAACTCACGCATCACGCACCACGCATCACGCATTACGCATCACGCATCACGCATCACGCATCACTTTCCACGCCTCCCATGCCCTCCGCGCTCAAACTGGAAATAACCACCCCCACCGGTCAGGTCTATTCCAAAGCCGTGGACATGGTGACCCTTCCCGGCCAGGAAGGCGAGATGGGCATTCTTCCCATGCATGCGCCTTTGATTGCCTTGCTCGGCGATGGCGAAATCATCGCCCGCCGCGGCAATGAAGAGGATCGCGTGCTCGTCACCGGCGGCTGTGCGGAAATTACCGCCGACCACGTCGCCATCCTCACCGTCTTCGCGACCGACGTGGCCGCGATTGATGAGCAGAAGGCCGAAGCCGCCCGCGCGCGCGCCGAAGCGCGTTTGAAGGGACCAATATCGCCCGAAGAAGTCGTCCTTGTGCAGGCCTCCATGGCCCATTCCCTGGCCCAGTTGAAGTTCAAGCGCAGCCAGCATCGTTAGCCGTCCGCAATCGGGGGAATGATGCTGACCGTCCCGCCGACTTCCTTGTGCAAGGTCCTGTCCCCGGCTATAACTCCCTGCAGCCGAAGACCGGCAACCGGTGAGCCAAATGACTGTCGCAGAGTTCAAGCAGAAGTGGGCGCGCTACCAAGGCAAGGAATCCGCTGCCTACCAGGAGCATTTTATTGACATCTGCCGCCTCCTGGGCCAGCCGACGCCCGTCGAAGCCGACCCCAGCGGCAATGACTTCTTCTGCTTCCAGAAACGCGTCGTCAAGGGCGCCGAGTTGCTTAACCTCGAACACCCGGACTGCGGCGACCCCACCGAACGCGGTTTTGCCGACGTGTGGCGGAAGGACTGTTTCGGGTGGGAATACAAGGGCAGGAAGAAGAGTCTCGAGATAGCCTGCCAGCAGCTTCAGCGCTACCGTGAAGCGCTCTACAACCCGCCCTTGCTGATCGTCTGCGACTTCGACCGCTACATCATCAAGACCAACTTCAATGGCACGGTCCCGGATACCCACGAGTTCACCAACGACCACATTGACCGCCCGGAGAACTTGCGCATTCTCCGCGCAGCATTCGAGAATCCCGAATTCCTCAAACCCCAGCGCACCACCGCCCAGGTCACCCAGGAGTTGGCTGAGGATTTCGGCAAAGTCGCCCGCTCCCTTGACCAGCGCGAAAGCGCCGAAGTGGCGGACGCCAGCACCCGGGCCGAAGTCAACGTCGCGCAGCGCAAGAGCCTCCGCATCGCCCGGTTCCTCAACCGCCTTATCTTTTGCTTTTTCGCCGAGGACGCCGGCCTGCTGCCCAAGAAGCTCTTTTCGGAGCTGGCCAGGACCGCCCTGGACGATCCGCACCATCTCTCCCGGGCGCTCGAATCGCTCTTCCGCACGATGGCTACGGGCGGCTTGTTCGGTCATTACAAGATTCGCCACTTCAACGGCCATCTCTTCGAGGATTCCACTGTCTTCGATTTGAACAATGATGAGCGCCGCATTCTCGCGGAAGCCTCCGAGGCGGATTGGCAATACGTCGAGCCCAGCATCATGGGCACCCTCTTTGCCCGCGGCCTGGACCCCGGCCAGTCCGCCGCGTTGGGCGCACAATTCACCAGCCGGGATGACATCGTCACCATCGTCGAGCCCGTGCTGATGGCCCCGCTCCGCCGCGAATGGGCCGTCATCAAAGCCTCCCTGCAACCCTCCAAAGAGGGCAATCCCAAGCCGGGTGCCCGTGCCCGGCTTGAAGGCTTCCTCAAGAAACTCCGCAAGATCGTCGTCATGGACCCCGCCTGCGGCAGCGGCAACTTCCTTTACGTCTC
>JBAXTC010001166.1:0-1820 GCA_037130375.1 Verrucomicrobiota bacterium
ATTGTCGTTTCACTCTGCCATCCTGCCATACCCGCACCCCTCACCGTAAGACGGCGCCGCCGGACGGTTACGAAGTTGGCGAGAACTCCCGTTCGCGGCTACCGCGTTGTAGCCGCCGGCGGGAGGGAGACCCGCAACCCAAAGCCACGGTTCGTGGCCTTCTGCGCCGGATCACGGGTAGCTGATTTTGACCCGGTAAACCCGCTCGCCAGATACCGCGTTGGTGTCCGCCACGGTTCGCGTGAGGCCGGCGTCCGTGACTTTGCCGCTTGTCAGCGTCGTGAATCCGCCTGCCGCCAGGTTGGTTCGATATTCCACCAGGTAAGTGCGGTTCGTGTAACGCGGGGCAAAACTCAGGCTCCGCCAATTGGCCTGCGTCGATACGCTCGAAAGCTTGAACGTGAACACATCGGCCGGGTTCGTCGGATTCAGCCCGGCGGTGTAGGCGAACAGCGCTTGAGCGCCCGTCGCGTTGGGATTGTCGATCCCGAAATATTGCACCTGCCACAGGTCGTTGATGCCGTCGTCGGCATAGAGGCCGAAGTCATCATTGCCGACGTTCCGGATCATCAGCCCAAGCGATTTTCCCAAACCCTCCGCCGCCGCGAAGATGGTGGCCGGGGTGTCCTGATAAACATTGGCCGCCGTCAGCAGCCCAGCGGGAGAAATCGCGGCAACCGGCCCGTTTAGCACGCTCCAGTCGGCCGTGGTGGTCACCGAACCGTTATCCAGCCGTGCGCCGGCTGACAATTGCTGGCTGGTGGCTTCGTTGATGTTGGTGCTGGGAACGCTGACGGTGAGGCTGACGGGTTCGAGCAACTGGCCCGCGTAACCGACCCGGTTGGTTTCCCGGGTGGCGACGTTGATGGTCGTGCCGCCAAAACCGCCAAAGCTGCCATCGTGCGTGTATTTGGCACTGGCACTGCGCGCGCCACCGGCATCCAATGTGGCCGGGGCAATGGAGTAATTGGCGCTTGATGCGCCCTGGCTGGGAAGTGCGAGAGCGAGCGGCCCCAGGCCGGTCATGGCCAAAATCCAGATGGCAGGGAGGCGCTTCATTGGATGGTGAATGTGCCGCTATAAGAAGCTGGGATCCAAAGCCCGCCACCCGTGTAAACCAGTTCGATGCTCGCATAAGCAGCCCCATATACCTAGACCGTGCTCCATTGCGTTATGTAGTTGGGCAGGATATAAAGAATGCCTATGGCTATCGCCCCAAGGAGCGGTTCAAGACGGATATCTTCTTCCACATGGGTGGATTAGACCTCTACCCCATCCAATGAAAAACCACCAGATAATGCCTGTACAAGCAGGGAATCAATAGAGGGGGCGGAGGAAACGTCGGCATGATCCGAGGGCTATTTGCCACGATGCTCGAAAGGGCTGATACGAAGGAAGCCATTGGTCTAAACCGGTCGCGCCTCCGCTCCACTCGACCAGTCACCCGCGCAGCGCCCAGTACCTGCGGGCGCCCAAAAACCAATTTCAGTTTTGTTGGTGCCCACTGCTCACTGCCGCCGGGCCGTGGTCGGCTTGAGCATTAATCAGTTCGTGCGAGAACCGAGAACGTCTGCTAGAGTAAAAACATGAAAGAAATCTTGAAACGCATCACGGTGAATCCGGCCGTCATGACGGGATTGCCTTGCATTCGCGGCATGAGAATTCCGGCCACCACCATTCTTGGCCTCCTGGCTTCCGGCGCGACCGAAAAAGAAATTCTCGCCGATTATCCCGACCTTGAACCGGACGACATTAAAGCCTGTTTGTCTTACGCCACCTGGCTCACACGCGAACGTGAAATTGAACTTCAGCCCGCGTGA
>JBAXTC010001167.1:0-1810 GCA_037130375.1 Verrucomicrobiota bacterium
GTAATCAGAAAGCGGGGTGGCGGGGTGCCGCGAAGTAGCCTTCCTCCGCACCCAGTTCGTCCCGGATGCGCCAGATTTCTTCAATGGGGTTCTCGTGTTTCATATCACGGTCTATTTTATCATCAACTCACGGGGCGTGCAAAGCACCGGCAGGGTGAAACCCAGCGCAGCGCAGACTCCCGACAGCCGCCTGGAAATCATGGCATTGTGAATGTGCCGCGATTTGCAGGTCGCCGCTCGGCCACGCTGTCAGCAGGCTGGGAATCGTCGTCTCGATATAAACGGTTGCCTTCATCAGTTCAGTCCGCTGTCCACTGTCGCCAATGCCGCAAAGCTGGAATTTGGTTAGCAGGATCGGCAGCGGCGACGGCTTGGTTTCCTTGACCGGCTGGCTGGAATGTTTACTTGCCGGTTTCATTTGGCGGTTTCATTTGGCGGTTGGCACTGAGGGAGGCGACGAGTATTCTCATGACATGGTTTCCGATCGTGACAAAGCAATCATCGCCACCTTGGCGCACCGTTACGGTGCCGCCACCGTCTGGCTTTTCGGTTCCAGCGCCGAGCGACGCCGGCAGGGTCGGGATCTGGACCTTGCCGTGGAGGGCGTGGCGCCCGGGCGGTTCTTCCAGTTCATGGGCGACCTGATGCTGTCGATCTCCCGGCCGGTGGATGTCGTGGCTCTGGAGAAACGATCTAAGCTTAGCGCGCTGATCCGGCGGGATGGGATACCGATCTATGGCCAGCCTGCGCGAGAAGGTTGAGGCGGAACTGGAGCAGATGGACCAGGCGCTACGGGAATTGCCGGGCGCGCGCCGGGTCGGCCAGCTCTCGGTGTTGGAATTGGGAGGCACCGCCTCGCTGCTGAGTTCCCTGTATCACGGAGTGGAGAACATTCTGAAGCAGGGGTTGCTCGCGCGCGAGCTGGCGTTGCCGAGCGGGGCTGCGTGGCATCGCGACCTGCTGCAGTTGGCCTGCGAGCGCGGGTTGGTCTCGACTGATCTCCGGGACCGGCTGGTGCCCTATATGGCGTTTCGGCACTTCTTCACGCACGCCTACGGCTTCGATCTCGATCCACAACAGCTGGTGCCGCTGGTTCGGGATATCCGCTCGGTTTGTGCCTGCTTCAAGCAAGAGGCGAAACGGTTTGTGCGTATGCAGGGGCCATGTGACCCACCGGATAGGATAGGTTAGCGGAGACTGATTTGATTGTGTTTCAGTGGATCCCGGCCTATGTTCTGAACGACGATGACAACGAAAGTCAGAACGCTGGCTGAGACCGTGGTGCTGTTGCCGCCAAAGGATCGAACCTACCTGGCGGAACAGTTGCTTGCCAGCCTGGAGGAGGAGCATTTGGAGCAGCAGTGGAGTGCCGAGGCCAAGCGCCGTCGCGATGAAGTGCGGTCAGGTCGGGTGAAGCCCGTCCCTGCCGAGGAGGTTTATCGGCGAATTGACAGTCTGCTCGGGAAGTGAACCACGGCTTTCATCCCGACGCGGCTTTGGAATTTGAGGATGACAAGGACCGGGAGCGGTTGCTGGAGACGCTGACCGAGGCTTGTGAGAAGACCGGTTGGCAGGCACACGCGTAGTGCCTGATGGGCAATCACTTTCACCTGGTCATCGAAACGCCCCAACCCAACCTGGTGGTGGGGATGAAGTTGCTCTTCGGCAATTGGTGATTGAGGGGCTGGAGCGGATGGGTTGGAGCGAGGCGGACCTAAGAGACCATCGGAAGGGCGAGCCGAGGAAAGTGGATTGAGCCTGGGAGTTGCGGTCGCAGACGACGATGCCGCTGGCCTGGATTGCGGAGCGG
>JBAXTC010001168.1:0-1803 GCA_037130375.1 Verrucomicrobiota bacterium
TTGCCCTATTCCGGGGCTGGACTGATGCTGGCCGATCAGCCCTGGTCGGGGGCCTATGATGTTGGGCTCTCCATCTGGGCAACGGCCCATACGACCCAGTTTGCCCAGCCAGGCTGGCAGTATCTCGATGGTGCCTGCGGTTACTTTTCCCCCGAAGATCACAAGGCGGGCAGACATGTCGCTCTCCGAAATCCGGATGGTAAGAACTTTAGCGTGATTGTTGAGACAGTGGATGCCAAGGGTTCGTTGACAGCGACATTCGCGGTCACCGGGGAACTGAATCGGGTCCCCCTGCACGTCTGGAAATCAATCACGGACATGAATAAGCGCGACCAGGCGTTTCTTCGGCAGCAAGATGCAATCCCCGATAAAAACGGCCAAATCACCTACACCTTCGAGCCGGGATGTCTCTACAGTCTGACGACGACCGAAGGACAGGGCAAGGGGGCCACCACCTCGCCTGCGCGAGCCCCCCTCGCGCTGCCGTATAGAGAGGATTTCCAAGGCATTCCAATTGGTAAAACGCCTCGATACTTCAGTGATCAAAACGGTGCCTTTGAAACTGCCCTCGCCAAGGACGGCAAGCCGTGCCTCCGCCAAGTGATCACGATGAAGCCGATTCTTTGGTACCGGGATTCCGATCCCACGACGCTCATCGGCGATCTGTCATGGAGCGATTATACCGTAAAGAGCGAGGTGCTCATGGAACAACCCGGCTATGTCGAGTTGTTGGGGCGTGTTTCCGGAACAAAACAGCAAAATGTCACTCCGGGCTATCACCTGAGGCTCACAGACGGCACGCATTGGTCCCTTTTCTATCGCACAGCGGTCAAGGAGTGGGTGGATATAGAATTAGCCGCCGGCGAATTAGCTGCTCCGGCAGGAACCGGTGTTTGGCACACGCTGGAGCTGAGCTTCAAAGGCGATCAGGTGAGTGCCGCCATCGATGGGCAGCCGGTGGTAAAGAACCTGGTTGATCAGAACACCAAAGAAGCCGTGGAACGAAAGGCCACTCCCTGTTTCACCGGGTATTCCACCAGTAGGTGGCAAAACGGGCAGTTCAGGAAGTTTGAGGTAAGCGAAAATAAATGAGTCGCGCACTGACCCTGAAATATGCCGCCTCCCTGAAGTTAAAACCATGAAAACGACACGCTCCGCCTGGCTACTGGGTGCGCTGACGTTCGCCGCTGCTTTGCACGCCGACGTCACGCCCCACGCGCTGTTTTGCAATCACGCCGTGCTCCAGCGCGACAAGCCGATCCCGGTCTGGGGCCAGGCCGCGCCGGGCGAAAAAGTCACGGTGCGCCTCGCCGATAAAATCGCCGAAACCACCGTCGCTGGTGCTGACAGCCGCTGGTCGGTGCGCCTGCCTGCCCAGCCAGCCGGCGGGCCGTTCGCCCTCGTCAGCCGTCGGCTACTTTTTTGGTCGCGATTTGCACCGCCAGTTGCAGGGGCCGGTCGGGCTGGTTAACAGCTCCAAGGGCGGTTCCCCGGCGGAAAAATGGATAAGCCAAGCCCGCCTCGCCTCCGACTTTCCTGAAATTCTTGCCGCGCAGGAGAAAAAAATTGCCGACTATCCCGCCGCACTGGCCAAATACCAGGCTGACGAACCCGTCTTGTTGAAAGCCTGGGAGGAGGCTTCCGCCGCAGCGGCCGCTGAGGGAAAACCCGCCCCGCGCAAGCCGGCTCCGCCTGGCGATCCCCGGGCCGCTCAGGATCGTCCGGCGTCACTTTATCAGGGCATGATTGCGCCGCTTCAGCCCTATGCCATCCGCGGCGTCATCTGGTATCAGGGCGAAGCCA
>JBAXTC010001169.1:0-1802 GCA_037130375.1 Verrucomicrobiota bacterium
TCGGTCCAGCACTTGGCACTGCTTCGATACCATCGCCGCCAGGTCCATCGGCTGGCGTCGCATCACCGACTGACGGCTGAAAGCCAGCAACTGTTTAATCAGATCGGCTGCCCTTTGACATGACCCCAACGCTCCGCCCAACAATTCGCGCGCCTCGGCCCCAGGACTGAGCGTCTGGACCAGTTCCAGATTCATCATCACGGCCGCAAGGATGTTGTTAAACTCGTGCGTCACGCCGCCGGTCAGTTGGCCAATGGCTTCCATCTTCTGGAGTTGCTGCGCGCGATCTTCCATCCGCTTGCGCTCGGTGATGTCCCGCACCAAGCCGGACATCCGGTTGACTTTTCCTCCGAAATCTCGTTCATGTCCGCCTCGGACCCATATCCACCGCACTTTGCCATCGGCGCGCCGGATGCGGCACTCGAAGCTCCAGTCGGATTGAGTGGCAACCGCCTGGCTGAATGTCCGTTCCATTTCCGGCCGATCCTCGGGCAGAACGTGTCCAAGGAACCTCTCGTAGGACCAGCTTGTCAACAGCGTCTCATAGCCGAAAATGCGGTCGTGAGCCAGCGTCCGCTCCATCTGATGGTCCAGCAGGTCAAGCTCCCAGGCACCGGTCTCGGTCGTTTCCAAGGCAAACTTCAAGTGCGCTTCGCTCTTCCGCAGCGCCTCCTCCGACCGATGCTTGTAAAGTGCCATTTCAATGGTCGCCCTCAGCTCGCGACCCTCAAAGGGCTTCAGGATGTACCCAAACGGCTCGGCCAGCTTCGCCCGCTGGATCGTGGCTTCCTCCGAGTAAGCGCTCAGAAAGACCGACGGAATATGGAACCGCTGCCGGATCTCCTTGGCGGCGACGACGCCGTCCATCTTGCCTTCGAGCCGGATGTCCATCAACACCAGGTCGGGCCGCAGTTCCCCGGCCAGGGCGATGGCCTGTTCGCCGCTGGCAGCCTGGCCCACCGCCAGGTAGCCCATTTGCTGCAGATACTCGCTGATGTCCGCCGCAACAATCTCTTCGTCTTCGACAATCAATATCCGTGGTTTATTCATGGGTAGTCTCCTCCGCCTCCGCCAGGGTGTTGAAGAGGATTTGGACGGCGGTTCCTTGTCCTCGATCGAAATTGACCGTGCCGTGCAATTGCTTCGCCAGCAGGCAAACCAATTTCAGCCCCAGGCCCTCGGCGTGGCGCGGGTCCAGCCCAGCGGGCAGCCCGACCCCATCGTCCGCGACGGTGAGGAGCACCTTCTCGCTCGCCGGGCTTTGGACGGTTACCTGGATGAGGCCCTTCCGTTCCTCCGGGAAGGCATACTTCAGCGCGTTGGTCACCAGTTCGTTGATCAACAGCCCGAAGGGCACGGCCTGAATCTGTCCAATAGAAATGCTCTTATTCTCAACCTGGGATTCGATCCGGACGTTCGCGCTGACGGGACCGGCGCTCTGAACCTGCTCGATCTCTCTGCGCTTGGTAATGTCGGAGAAGGAGGTCAAGACAGCGTAGGGGCGGATTTGGCCGCTTTTGAACATGGGTTCGGCGTTGACGTTAATCCATCGCTGCGATCCGTCCGGCAGGTGCAGGCCCATGATCACATCACGGCTGGACTGGCCCGTGCGCAAGCTTACCATCGCCGGATGCTTCTCGCCCGGGAACACGCGCCCGTCTTCATGCACCGTTTGCCAAAGTGGATCCACCGATCTCCGCCCCAAAATCTGGTCGCGGCTTAAGCCGAGGGTCTTCTATAGCGGAGCGCATTTTGTTAGCTCAACCTGCGGGCCAGGAAAATCGCTGCGTCGTGATCGCCAA